>DQUJ01000004.1 GCA_015662325.1 Leucothrix mucor
AAAGAGGCTAAAAAATATTTATTTAAACTTTTTCCAAATGGTTATATGCAACAAGGCGTACAACTTGCGGGTATGCGCAGACCGACTGCATGGTGTGTAGGATAAGCTAGTCCTTAGCTTATCTATTGAGAAACTTCTATTTCATAGGTAACAATGCAAGGCGCAGAATTACTTATATTACCACACCTGACCGCTATTTTATTATTTACGAACTCGCCTTGATCATCACCTGTTACATCGGTTAAGGCTGTTGTTGCACCCCCACTTATATTGGGTGATGTGGCTTTTATATTACCAAACCAAACAATATTTCCAGATGTTATTTGTGCCGTTAAATCATCACGAATAACGACATCTTCTGCAGATGTACCATGCGCATTTTGTGCATTTATTGTATAACGAACAATAGCACCAGGAATACGTTTAGGATTGTTAGTGGCATTGATGGGGTCAGATATAACTGCAGATGTCTTGGTGAGTTTCATATTCGGCATATTCGGACAGGCACGATAACTACCATCCCAGTTTTTACCTGCATTTTGATTCGTGTAGACACTATTAATCTCTGTTGTTGTAAGCGCACGTCTAAAGATTAGCAGTTCATCAAGAAGCCCTTCCCAGTCTTGACCCGAATCAAAACTACCACCGACAGAGTCTTGTTCTTGTCCTAGAATTAATGATGTAACTGTTAACTGCGCAGGCTGATTATTTGGCTGACATCCTTGTAACTGAGTATCAATATAATAACAAGATTGTCCACCCGTGCGTAGCCAAAGCAAGTGATGCCAACTATTATCATTAATATTACTGGTCGTTACTGCGCCGAGGCTTGAGTTCTTTAAATGCCCATTAAAAGTGGTCGCATTGGTATACCAGAATACTAATTCATTGGCATTTCCGCTCACTGCACCTGATAAAATTGATTTGCCGTTATTTGATGTTCCTTTGTGCCAAACGGATACTGTAAAATCAGCGACACCATCAAGTGCTGCTGCTCCAAGTGTTGCGTAGTCTGTTTTAGAGCTCGCACTTAAATCCATCGCATTACAGATTTTACCCGGTACTGCAGATACATTGTGACCCGTACCATGCTGGCCTCCGTGGGAATCTACCACTTCATTAGCTGTCCCATTCCAGCTATCTTCATCAAAGCGCCAGTCAGAATATCCATAGTCAACAGGGGGTGGATTTGGAGGCGTTGTCTGACAAGCGTGTACCGTTCCATCCCAGTCCTTTCCTGTATTCTGATTATTGTACAAATTTAAAATTTCAGCATTACTCAAGGCATTTCGATATATCGACATTTCATCAAGCAGACCTTCCCAGTCTTGATTAACAGCGAAACCACCACCGACATTATCTTGTTCTTGCGCTAGAATAAGTGATTCAATATTTAACGTTGCGGTACTGGTATTGTGACAACCCCGTTGTACGCCATCGGTAAAGAAACACGTTTGATTGGCAGCACGACGCCACACTAAATGATGCCATTGGTTGTCTGCGATGGTCGGGAAATTAATATTCGAATAGTTTGAGCCTTCTATATAACCGTTAAAGCGGGTAGCACTTGGAAACCACATTAATAATGCATTGTCTTTTCCAGTTCTTGCTCCAGAAAGCAGTGACCTACCTGCAGTAGATGTGCCTTTATGCCAAATAGAAATGGTAAAATCAGTTGCGCCATCCAATGCGGCCTCATCTAGTTTTGCAAAATCACTAATGGAGTTGGCAGTAAAGTCTAAAGCACTACATATTTTTCCTGAGCCATTGCCTGTTGATGAAGTATAAGCTGTACCGTTTTTTGCAGCAATGGAATCATTTAATGTATAAGAATAAGCAGTTGTTCCAAGTTCATCTAGGTTCCATTGTGTATCGGGTGCTGCTTTGGCACTTGTGTACAACATAGAAAGTATAAAAAAGAGGAATAATCGCAATATCATTATTTTAGGGTTGATCATATTATTATTTGCTCAAATAACGCATAGCTACAGTGATGAAATTGTAATAAATAACTATAATCTATCAGCACTTAATAGGGGCTTAATTCTTTTACCGTTGAGCATTTATAACTAATTTATTACTGTCTAATGTATCATTCAACTATGAGTGTTTTTTCAAAAATCAATAGTGTCAGCCATCTAAGTGGCAGTATTCGCACCTTCCCAAAAGACTTTCAAGTGGATGAAATTCCAGTATTTGAACCCTCTGGTCAAGGTGAGCATGTTTTTCTGCATATTAAAAAAACGGGTGAAAATACCGACTGGGTGGCAGGGCAATTAGCAAAGATAGCAGGTGTAACGCGCCGTGACGTTAGCTACGCAGGCATGAAAGATCGCAATGCAGTTACAACACAGTGGTTTAGTGTGTGGATGCCTGGGCGCGAAGGACCTGATTGGCAGGATTTGTCAGATTCGGTCGAAATAATAGAAGAGAGCCGCCATGATCGAAAATTAAAACGGGGTACGTTAAAAGGTAACCATTTTAAATTAACGATTAGAAATTTTGTGGGTGATGAAGAAGAATTGAAAGCATCGGTTAATCGTATAGTAGAGCAAGGCGTGCCAAATTATTTTGGTGAACAGCGCTTTGGGCGAACCAGTGCTGATCAAGACGTTGGATATAATGTGTTATCCGCAGAACAATGGTTTAAAGGTGAATTTAAAGTAAAAAACCGCCAGAAACGCAGTATTTATTTATCGGCGGCACGTTCGTGGATTTTTAATCATCTGTTATCTGAACGAGTAAAAGAAGGAACGTGGAATCAAGCGGTGCAGGGCGATGTATTTATGTTGGAAGGCACAAAATCTATTTTTACTGAAGCCGTGAATGATGAGATTATCAGTCGAGTTATAAAGCAAGAAATCCATCCAACCGGTGTTTTGTGGGGCAAGGGTAATTTACTTTCGCAAGATGGCATTGCGGAATTGGAAAGCTCTATTGCTAACCGTTTTGAAACTTTGTGTAACGGCTTGGAGAAGCATGATCTAAAACAAGAGCGTAGGGCGTTGCGCTTACGCGTTTCTGATATGCGCTATACTGTGGAGCAGCAGGATGTGGTTTGTTTAAACTTCTCTCTTCCGCTGGGGACTTATGCGACGACTGTTTTGGCGGAGATAGGAGACTTTCAAAATGGATAAGTATAAATGAACTTTACTTGTGTATTTGTTGACTATATATTAGTAATGGCTAATATTTGTTAGAGAGCAAAACGTTGAAAAGCAGGTTTAAATCATTTTTAATCATAAGTAGTGTTGTTATTTCAACAACGCTATCAAACGCTTATGCGGGTACAAATGATGCTTTAAGTGAAAAAGATATCAAGCTGGCAAAGATTGATTATTCTCATTTATTGAAAATAAAGCCCGTCGTTAGTGCTTCACCTTCTAAGAAAAAACAAACGAAAGCAACTAAAGCATCTAAAGAAGTATTCCCAAGTAACTGCATGAAGTGGAATGTAGGCCATATTAATCGTAAATCAGTTCCATTTAATGCCATCATTGCGGAGTATTCTAAGCAATATAGAATAGATAGTAATTTGGTGAAATCTATCATTACGGCTGAATCCTGTTTTAGAGTAAAAGCTTTATCACATGCAGGCGCTCAAGGTTTGATGCAATTAATACCCGCAACTGCAGATCGTTTTGGGGTGAAAAATAGTTATGATCCCAAACAAAATATTCGTGGTGGCGTAAAGTATTTACGTTTTTTACATGATTACTTTAACGGTGATTTAAAGAAAATGATCGCAGGCTATAACGCAGGTGAAGGTGCTGTTACGCGTTACAAAGGTATTCCACCTTATAAAGAAACCATCCAATATGTTAAAAATGTATTACTCACCTATGACAAGTTACGTGCGCCTTCATTGGCTAGTGCGAAATTAGCGAAAAAGCGATTGGCACAAGCTAAACGTGATCGTTTAGCTAAAGCGAGTCTTGCAGATAAAATAAGAAAGCAGACAGCGAAGTCGACTAATAAAACAAAAAAAGTACGTCATGTTTATCAACCACCACGCTTAGGGCTTAAGCCCGGTCGAGGCGGTTGGCAGTATAACCGTGCTCGGGCGCGCCATCTTTATAAAAAATAGCAGTCTATCTATTACACTTTGACTTGGAACGTAGTTTGAGACGAAGGGTTACCTGAACCACTCGGAGCCAAAAATATTCCCTGCGGCACAAACTCCAGAATTATTGGCTAGATTTGAGTTACGCGTACAGGTAACTAATTGTCCAGAAGCACTACAGCTCTAACCTGCGCCAGTTACTGAAACAAACGTTAAGCCTGCGGGTAGGGTCTCGGTAACAACAATAGGTCCAGGTTCATTAATGGGACCATTGTTTTTTACTGTAATAGTGTAAGTTGCATTTTGTCCTACAGCTAAATTGCCTGTGTGAGTTTTTGTAATTTGTAGGTCAGAGACAGGTGTGTTGGTGTGTTACTGTTGTTTGCAGGCATTACATCACAGGTATTACCTGAATTTGATTGAGTGCGACGTGTTTTTTGTCCCCCTACAAAGTTGACATTTCCAGCATGGCTTTCATAAAGTGCTACAGACGTATCTGCATAAGCTTTAACAGAAATGAATAAAAAACAATCACGATAAAAACTGCTTTTATTATTTTGTTAATTGTATTGTTAAATATCATTTTTAGCTTCTGTGTCAGACGTCTCTTTGTTTTTATCTTTCCTTCTTAACGGCAAGTCCCCATCAAAACTATCCTGATTAAACTTATAACGGAAGTTCACATAAGGCCCTTGGCGTTTGTAATCGCTTTTATCGAAGTCCTTATCGTAGAAGCCTTGGAAGTTATAACCCATGCTTAACCATGTGTTATCGACGGGCGTTACACCGACGGAAATACCTGCAAGTGCTTCAACCTTTTTTTCATCCCAATCATTTAAGTAGCCACCGAGTACGCCAACATCCCATTTTTTATTGATGTCGTGACGCACTTCTACGTTTGCAGTGTCAACGGTAGAATTGCTACTTGCACCCCCAATGCTATCTTTGACATGCTTAATACCGTGATGAATACTGATCTGTGTTTTCTCACTAATTTTGCGGTTGTAATGCATATTGTGAATGATTTTTTGGGTATGTCTTTCTAGTCCCGAAGCCGTGTTGTTTGCATTAGCATTATTAAAATCAGCAAATACACTTGGGTATTGATTGGCGTTATTACTCTCTTCGTCCACTAAATCAAGGCGATTAAGGAACACAAAATTCTTGTTTTTAGGGTGCCATGCAGAGCCTAAACTTAAGCGAGTGTAATTGGAATAATCACCTGTATTATTTTCTGATTGGTTATGGCTGAACTTTGCACTGAGGTTTTTGCCATCATCAAGATGACGAATCACACCTGCGGTAAAGTTGATTTTGTCATTTACTTCGCCGTTGCGTAACTCGAATCGGGTAGTCCAGCTCCAATCTTCTTGATTAGCGCCTAAGCCCACTGCAAAGGCCGTGTAATCATCGCGTTGTGAACCTTGAATGGCAGGTTCATTTTCATTGAAACGTTCATTTTCAATATTCATATTACGACTATCTTTAATAGTTTTAGCCGTGTCGATGCTAAAGTCAGCACTGATCTTATCGGTTACTTTTACTTTTTGGTTAAGCCCTAATGTGGCATATTCTCGCTGACCTTGGTACGTACGCTCTTGCGTATAAGCTGACTTACCCGTAGCTCCTTTCCATAATTCTTTAGTGACTCCGACACGGTTGTTGTGTGTTGTTTCTTTACCGTTATCGGTGGTTTCGTGTTCGGCGAATACGGTGATGTCGTGTTTTAGTTTCACATCAACACCGACAACGGCGCGGTCTGGGCTAAGTTCAGAACCATTATTAGAGCTAATATTTTTCTCAATATCAGAACGAAGCGTAATCTTGCCATTTTTGGTCGTATATTTTCCACCCGCTAACAGCGCGTTATTATTGGTTTTATCTCCATCAATTTCTTCACGGCTATGGCGTGCACCTGCGCTAACAGCAACTTGCTTATTAACACGATGCTCAACATCCACTTGCGCCAACTGTCTTTCGTTTTTATTAGACAGATTTATTTGATGCGAAACCTCTGCGTTGATATTGGTTTTTTCATTCAGCTTATAACGGACTTCTGCACCTGCTTTTCGAATGCTATCTTCACTGGCTTGAGAGCTAATACCGAAGTTTTCATCATGTTTTTTTATGTATAAACGCGCTTCCATGTTATCAATTTGTTTTTCTAATTCGATAATATAGGCTTGTTTACTTTTGTGATTACTCGCCTCAGTACTAGACGATGCAATTTCAGCATGAATCTTCGTGTCGGGTGTAATACTGTAGGTTGCATCAGTTGCAACAAGTCGATCATCTTTCGCTTTATTGCGACCTGCGTGCAGCGCGCTAAGTCCCACTTCTAGGCGTTTATTGAGGGTTTTTATTGCTACACGTCCGCCTGCAGTAATAGATTTATGATTGTCTTCATCTTCGTTGTCGTAATCCACCACAATAATATTTGGATTGAAGTTTTGATCACGCCCATTGATTGGAAACTTGAAGAATAAAGTGCCTGCATCATAATCAATTTCATAATCTTGATAGCGGGTGAGGGTACGTGTTTCGATAATTCTATCCGAATGGAAACGATCACGCGTTTCAATTTTAACGTGTTCAGAGTTACGCACAATACCACGGTTTAAATAATACAAACCGGATGTGCCATCACCAGGGATTTCTTGATGCTGGTGTTTGTTGCTAGTCTCACTGATAAAAGCATTAGCGCTGTAACGATTACCTTTGTATTCAGTTTTTATGCCATTAAGAGTACGATCGTATTTAGCTAATTCCGTCACGCTCAAGCCCGTGTGAAAATCACCGAACATCGTATAAAAATTATCTTTTTCTAATTTAAGATAAAGCTTACGTGAGCTCGGCGCATCGTACTGGCTATTGCTGTTATCTGCGTAAATGGTGTACCACGCGTCTGGGTCTATATTACCACCGAGTTGCGAGCCTACTTTTTGCTTTTGTTTGTGGGTATCGTAAGCTACCGTTAATAGGTATTTACCTTTTACACGACCTTTAGCAAAGAATGCGACTCGACCGCGTTTGTAAAAGCCATCTTCTTTATCAAGGTCTTTCAAGGATTGCATATTGCCACTTAGCGTATCGTAGCCCAACGTACCTTCGGCAATACCGACCATAATCCATTTGCGTAGATGTGGTTTTAGCCAAACAGAAATAACGTCATCATTGTTAATAGATGATTGGCTGGTGCTTGCACGACTGAGGCTGCTTCTATCACTGCTTCTTGTTACATCACTGCGTTTATCATTAAATTTCAAACGCAATTTAAGCTCGCCAGACTGTGTGGTTGGATTTAATTTAATGCGGGCAATGCCATTGCGCCCAATGATGTATTTATATTGACCTGAAATGGATTCATTTAAATTCAGTTTGTCTTTATCTTGATCTAATGTTTTGACTTGATAATGACTGTCTTCCAAGGTGAAATAACCGTGGGTATTGGCACGCATGGGAAAGCCATCTTCATCAAAGACTTGCAGTGCAATAACAGGTACGGTTTTACCATCCGCAATTAAATACGATTGCTTTGGTAAGTATTTAGCAGAAGCCGGTTCGCCAGAGAAATGGATATTATGTGTTTTACGCGCAATCTCTTTTCCAGATTTATCTTTAAGAATAGCTAATAGGGTATTGTTTCTATTTTTAATATCTATATCGACACCCAACCAGCGTCTAATTATTACGGTTTTGTCTGGATTACTTTGACTGCCGTCATAATTGAGTGGACTGATTTCTTTGCCATTTAAAAACACTTCAACGCTATGTTGTTTCGCGCTTTTAACCATTATTTTGGTAGAAGATATAGCAGGCACATAATTGTTTTTTGGCCAGAGTATTTCAAATTCATCTGTTGCTGATTTTAAATAGTCGCTACCGTATTGTTGCAGTGGGTTGTTGCTGTTATTATTTTGCTTGGTATTTTTTGTGTTTTGATAGTCGGCCTTTTGTTGTACGTGGAAATCAACATGCCATAAAGTACCTGCTTTTAAATCAACAAATCTGGATTGTGCATCACCTGAGTAACGCGTATTGCCACGACAAATAATGGGTTCATATTCATTTTTTAAGCTATCAACATCCAGTTGTAATACGTGAGAACCCGCATCTACACCTTCCATATGCCAGAAGCCTTCTTCATCGCTGAGTACGCTACGTCCTGTTTCCATATAGATGCGCGCATCTTTTAATACTTTAACGTCATCTTTTTTATCTGTCTCTTTATCAATGTCAGCAGTAGTTTGACAGCCAATGTAAACACGCCCCGTTAAAATGTTTTTATCGCGCATTAAATCATCTTTAATAGTAATAGAAGCGCGCGCAAGATTGGATTGAATACCAGAACCGACAATTTCTGCCTGATTAATTGCTTTACCTTTTTGAACACCTGCGGTAATTTTTGTTGCGTAGTCAACCGACCAACTTGCACCTGCCGGAACATTGTTAAGCGTGAATACTAATGAACGACCTGTTGCTTGAGCCGTGTTATTAGCATTAGCAGTATTACCAATCTTAATTTGATTTAATCGCGCAGAACCTTCTACATAACGGAAACCAAGAGGAAGAGTGTCTTTAATTTTAATGCTTGGTAATGTTGATTGCGTTGTGTTATCAAACGTTAGCGTATAACGCACTAACTCACCGATTGATGCGTGTGTTTTATCCGCTGTTTTATGTAGTGCTAATTTTCTAGTATTTGGCACAACCAGTGCAGCGTCTGCACTCACATCGGTGCTGTCTGCTTCATCACGGTAATTAACACTAATGCGCGAACCTTGTTTAATAGTCAGTACGCCGTTTTGCACATGGGTAGTATCTGTTGTGGTTAAAATAACGCCACGGAAGATTCCAGAATCAGGTGCTGTTTCAGTAAGAAGTAACACTTCTTTATCATTCGTGCCAGGAATAGTAACGGTCACAATAATAGTTTCTAACTTTGTTGAATCAAGGTTTTGATCAAGATCAGTTACTTGAATAATCACCGGCTCCGCGTCTGAATATTGTTGCGCTTCCACTAACGGTAATGGTGTGGGTAAATCAACGCTAGAACCATCGGCTAAACGTATGCTGTTTATCTCTTGCCAATGTCTTCCGCCGTTTTGATTATCATTATAAGAAGTGGGTGGAACAACTGTGGGCACGCCTGCATCATCAATCGTTAAAAACTCAATCGTTGAAGGTGTACGTACTTTAGGCTTGATAGTGACGGTGGCGCGTGATGTATTTGATGCCACGCTATCGGATGTCACAATTGCCTTATTAGTCGCAAGTCCTACAACCGTATCAGTCGTTACCTTTAATTGGTAATTGATTGACCATGTGGTTGTTGCAGGTAAATTACCTATGGTAAAAATCAAGGTATTACCGCTATTGGCGACTTGATTCGTATTGAGTGGGTTGCCATTAAGTGTGGCGCTCGCGGGTTGATAAACAAGCCCTGCGGGTAAGATATCCTGAACACTAATATTTTGTAAGGTGTTAGCGTTAGGGTTTTTAATCGTAAGCGCGTATGTAATTAGATCACCGATGGTTGCGGTGTCTTTATTCGCCTGCTTAAGCAGGGTCATGGAATTTGGAGTGACAGCATCTTTCGTAAATTGAACGCTGTCAGATAATGTTTGTGCTGTGCCGTTGATAGAAAAACTGGCAGTAGCCGTGTTTGTAATTGTATTTGTAGAAGAGGTTTCGGCTTTTAGGTTTTGTGTAAAGCCAAGATTGAAACCAATGAATAAGCTTATAAATAAAATAAGCACAGACAGGCTTTGGCAAAGGGTGTTAAAACCTTTTACCAAAGCAGTCAGACCGTGGTTAATACCACTGCCTTTCAAAACTTGTCTGTTATTTTGATATGACATTTTGCTTATTCTTCTTATTGTTATTAATTTACGGTTGTTATTGTTATTAATTTACGGTTGCATAGAACGTAAGTGTTGCTGTTGTAGGTGAAGCTTCAGTACCTGCTGGTAATGTAAAAGATGTTGTTGATACTGTTGAACCAGTAAGACTACAAGCTAATGCTACGCCAGCGTCAGGAGCATTTGCATTGACAATACCATCACCCGTAATAGTACAAGCTGGTACTGTAGCACCGTTTACTGTTCCGCCTGCTACATACGTTAAATCTGAAGGAATAACATCAGCAATTTTAAGGTGATCTGCTTCTGCTGCTGTATTGGTGACCGTAATTGTATATTCAATGACTGCACCAGGAATGCGTTTAGCATTTGCAGATACTCCGTTGGTATCTGAAATTACAGCTGATAATTTCTTAACATTTAAAGTCGCAGAATTTACTGTAAATTTTCGTACAGCAGAATGTTTCGCATCTGTTTCTGTATCCCCAGCTGCAGTACCTGCTGCATCAGCACGTACGGTATCTTTTGCGTCTGGGTCATCAGCCCCGACTGTATCTTCGATAGCTGTCGTTCCATTCGCCGTTGTAACCGCTGTTGCAACAAGGTTTATGTCTGCTTCATCTGCATTTACTTGTACTCCAGGTGCGGTACAGGTTACCGTAATTGTTGCTGTTCCATCTGCTGCAAGGCGTAAGGGACCTGGAGCTGCAGGTGAGCCTGTAGAGTCTATAGCATCACTAGCGTAAGTGCCTGTTTGAATCGCTGGCTGAGTTCCTGTTACAGCAGTTACTGTTTGAGTACAGCCTGTTGCATCAAAGTCATCACCTGTTGCGTTATTTAATGTACTAAGTGAAAAGTATTCAATATCATTACCTTCATTTGTAAGTGTAAAAGTATGTGATGCTGTAGAGCCGGGAATAATATCTACAGACGCCGCTGAATTCGCTGTCACGTTAAGGTCAACTTTTTTATCCACCACGAATGTTGTAGGAGTACCTGCACCGACTGAGTTTCCACTTTCCGAACTACCTATATCTGCTTGTGCTACTCCGCCAACGCTATAACTGATAGTCGCGGTATTATCGACATCTGTTCCTGCCACCGTACCTGCAGCCCATGCTGTGCTAGAAACTGCGCTAAGTACCGCAATACTAGCCATTGTTTTTAATAGTTTAATTGTTTTCATTTTAATATTCTCTGTAAGTTGTTTTATAAGTTATTGATACTGTTTATTATTCTTATTTTTAGTATCATTATTTAGTAGTCTAAGGTCTAAAGTAGGCGTACTTTGAATCCAACAGCCTTTCTTTGTTTTGGTGGCAAACTTCCGTTATATTGCCAGCGAATATGGGTGTAGTCCGAAGGCTTAGCCGGGTAAATCTTTCCGTCGCGTGCACGAACTTTTAGCGAGCCTGCTTTCCCATAATGTTTTCCGCCATCGACAGAAAACACGATGTGTGTGTTATGTCCTTGTGCAGAATTAGGTAGGTAAACCGTATGCTTTGGAATAGGGTTTACGATATTAATGTTAGCAGCGGCTTTGCCACTGATATTTTGAAAAAAGGTGTTGTATTGTAAAATTTCACCCGGCAGTACTTTCACAGCAGGAATATAAGTTGGAACACGCTTGCCACCTTTATTCACATAAACCATCTTTTGTACTTTAGATGTTACTTGCAAATGCCCTTGAGCCGCCGCTAATGCGCCCGAACCGAAAAGCCCTAAACTAATAACCACTCCAATCGCGAGTTTATTAACTAGCTTGAACTTGCCTAATTTACTGTGTTGCCCTTTTTGCTTCTTTGTAATCATTTTGTATTCTCCTTGTTGTAGTGACTAATAATGATTAGTTAATTTCTGAATCTGCATATAAATCACTGATTCAGTTAATGGTATAACTAAGTAATATTTCATATTGGCTGCCCGCCGTAATATCACCCAAGTTAATGGTTGCTGTATTGGAATGTGTTTTTCCAAAATCAGCGTTATCAGAATCGTTATCGTCTGTTAAATTAACGATGTCTGTTAAATTGTTGTTATTCATAAAGATAGAACCTATTTTATAAGTCATACCTGCAGGTGTAGGGTCTGTAATTACAATATTATTTAGAATGCCAGTTCCCGTTGTTGTTATAGTGATTTTATAAGTGACCAGCGCACCACTAATGGCTTTATTCCCGCCTTGTGGGTC
>DQUJ01000221.1 GCA_015662325.1 Leucothrix mucor
CGAATTGGCTGATTTTGCTTACAACTTGCATGAGAATAATATCCTGCATAATGACTTTTCGTATGGGAATGTTCTGATCAAAGCGCTTTCTATTAAGGATAATAAAGACGTTGCGGATACTGGTGCTGGTAAAAAACAAGGCAGTAATACATCATCACCTACGCAGTTCGAGTTTAGAATCATTGATGTTAACCGTATGCAGTTCAAAGCATTAAGCGTGGATGAAAGGCTCAATAACTTCGCACGGCTTTCGGCCAATGATGACGCGATGGAGATAATAATAAGACGTTATGCAACGCGTATTGAAAAACCATTTGATGAGTTACTATTAAAAGCAAAGCATTTTCGTGATGAGTTTAAGCGCAAGAGGGTACTTAAAAACAAACTGCGAGGGCGCTAAAAGTATTAGCGAATCCTACTCAATGCAAACAATCCGACGCTTAAAAACAACAATGAAGGCACAAATGCGCTTAACATCGGTGAAAATCCATAAACGATACCTAGTTCATTAATTGCACGATTAGCGAGAAAGAAGGCAATACCGACAATAACCCCCAAAAATACGCGTGTACCTGCGCCACCGCCACGGTTAGAGCCAAACAAGAATGGCATTGCTATTACTAACATGACCAATGCAGATAAGGGAACGGAGTAACGTTTCCAATAAATCAGTTCGTATTTATCCGTTTTTAGTTGGTTATCTTTCTGATGCTTAATAATTTTTTTAAGCGCATTGGTGGATAGTTGTTCAGCATCTACGGTTGCAACATCTAAAATTTGAGGGTCGATGAACTGCCTGTTTATTTCTTTATCTTGGTGTTTTTTGTTGATACTGGTTTCTTTAAAAGTCGATGTGTTTATATCTTCTAGCTGCCAGCTATCATCTACAAAATTGGCAGATTCAACTGTTTTGATGGACTTTAAGCCCGCATAGTTGTGTTCAAACGTATAAATAGAAATATCGGCTAACTGTTCTTTTTTAATCACTTTGCCAATATGGAAAATGGTGTTTTTCTCTTTCACCCAAAGCCCAGCTCCACCGACAAGTGTAATGTTTTTATTTTTAAGATGAGCTTTAAAATTACGCGCATGTAAATCAGTTGCGGGTACTAACCATTCACCTGCAATAAAAATTAAACAGGCGAGAACCAGCCCAAGTTTCACAACTGAAAAAATAATTTGCCGAATAGAAATGCCTGCGGCGCGCATCGCGGTAAATTCTGAATTGGCGGCAAGGTTGCCTAATCCCAGTAATGCGCCGATTAATATGGATGTGGGGAAGTGTTCGTAGAGTAAGCCAGGGATAGTGTAGACAAGATAAATAAACGCTTGAGAGGTTGTATAAAGCTCACTTGTTTTCCCTGTTTCTGCAATAAACGTAAAGAAGAATATCAAGGTGACCAAGGCAAACCACGCCATCACAAAACCAGTGAGGGTGGCTTTCCAAAGATAGCGGTCGAGAATACTCATCTACCTCACACCATCATATTGTCGATGCACTAACCACAGCGCAAATAAGATAAAGGGAATATGTACCCACCAAAGCCCCGCCCAGTTGGGTATTTTACCGTCTTCGATCAGTGATTTTCCCGTGATAATCAGGTTGGCATAAACAGCGTAGAGCACAATACCTAATGCTAATTTACCAAAGCGACCTTGGCGTGGCGTGGTGTAGCTAAGTGGAAAGGCAAGCAATGCCATAATCGGCGCAGATAATATCAATGCAATACGCCAGTGTATTTCTGCTTGGCTTTCATGATCGGTATTTTTTAGTAGATTTAGTGTGGGTGTCGCTTCTAGGTTTTTCTTATTTTTGATTTTTAATGCTGGCACGTGAATACCGTGTTCGGCAAACTTAAAAATAGTAAATTCACCTGTTTTTTTATCATGATCATAACGACTGCCTGTGTTTATTTTTAATACACGTTCTCCTGTATTTGGGTCAATATAAAGTAGCGCTTTTTGAGCCGAAAGAATGGTTTCTGTGTGCTTACCCTCTTTTTCGTTATCGTCTGCTGTTTGTTTTTCTGCATGCATAAAGAAGCGTTGCATGACCATTTTTTCTTTATCTAAATCTTCTACAAAAATAGTGAAACGCTGGCTGCCTACTCGGGAGTGCATAAATTCGCCAATGGGAATGCCAGAGGCTTCGGGGCGTTGTTTTATTTCATCTTTAATATTTTGGTTGGTTTGTTCTAGACCTGGAATTACAAACAAAACCAGCGCTGCAATTAATAAAGAAAGAGGGCCGACAAACAAAAAGATACCTTTATAAAACTGTTTTGGCCCAACGCCAGAAGCATGTAATGCAGACATTTCATGGTCTCGGTAGAGTCTACCAAAGGCGAGCATCATGCCAATTAAAAGCGCGACGGGTACAAGTTTGATCGCACCATTGATCGAACCTAAAAAAACCAATTTTCCCAAAGCATCTACAGGTAAGCCGCCCGAACTAACCGCACCTAACAAACGCACAAAGGTATTGCCGACGATTATTAGTAACAACACGAACAGCGTTGCTAAAAAAGAGGTCATGATTTCTCGCACTAGATAGCGTTGAATAATCATTCGTTGCACGCCGTATTTCTTGTTTGTTGAGCGTAGTCTTTATAAAAATCCTTTTGTTCAGATCGGTAATGCTTATAGCGTTTGTGCGTCCATAAATATTGAGCAGGAAACTCCTTTATGAAATCTTCAATAAGGTGATTGAGTCGGGTGGTGTCGTTCAAACTATCGTCGCTGGGGAAGTTATCAATTGGAGGTAAAAATCGAACTAGATAACCGTGTTTATTCGCATACTTATCTGAATCATGCTTGAGCAAGCGAACACAAATAACAGGAATAACGCGCGCCTTCGTCATTTTTGCAAGGCGCGATGTGCCAGGGTTTGTGGGCGCATCAATACCAAAAAAGGGTACTAAAATACTGCCTTTTCCACGGAAGTTTTGATCCGTTGCATACCAAGAAGCAAAGCCACTTTTAATGCTTTTAATCATATCCCGTATATTGGTTTTAGGGATTGCTTTACCGTATTGGTTGGTACGTTTTAGCGCGACTAAATACTCAATCACTTTATTTTGATGGGGGCGATAAACGGCGTGCAAAGGCGTATGTTGCGCAAGTATTCTGCCGCCTACTTCTAAACTGGCAAAATGCGCACCTAACAAAATCACCCGATCATCTTTTAGTGTGTCTGTAAGGTGTTCAAGCCCTTCAATATGGGTTAGCGCTTTGATGCGTTTATTAGGCGCCCACCAGCCAAAAGCAGATTCAAACAGACCTTGTCCGAGTGATATGAAATGTTCGCGGTTGAGTTGTTCTCGTTGTTCTTTTGTATGATCAGGAAATGCAATTTCAAGGTTGATGCAACACACTTTGCGGCGCGAGGGTAGGGCAATATAAAGGAGTTTGCCTAACGCGGTTCCTAATGCCATTTGCCAACGCCAAGGCAATAGAACAGTGAGGCGCAAAAAAGCAACCCCCAGCCATGTTAACCAGTAACGTGGGTGAAAGAAATCAGCCTGCATAGAAATAAAGGGATCTTAGTCTTTTAAATGATATAAAGTGCCGCAATACGGGCAACGCACGGTGCCATTTTTTGAATCTTCGATTGCTAAAA
>DQUJ01000048.1 GCA_015662325.1 Leucothrix mucor
ATGGGTATAAAGATGAGCCCTGCAAAATTGATTAGCATATCAAGGCTATCAAGTTTCTCGGGGAAGCACTCTTGTGCTGGCCGTTGAAAAGACTTGATTCCAATAGACCATTTAGGCCCTAAAAGAAAAAAGCTCTGACTGTTGAGGTTAAATCGAAATAGGTTAAAAACAGGTGCTAATAAATAAAGTAAGAAGAAATTGCTTTGGGTGATTTAGGCGAAGTCGTTTTAGTCTAATCAATGGATAAAAACGCATTTAATTGATCAAAAAAAGCATCAGCTTGTTCAATATGGGGGAGGTGTCCGCTATTTTTAATGCTAACAACACTCGCGTTAGGGAATAAAGATTCAATCAGTGCGCCATCGGTATCTTCAATGTAAGAAGAGTTTGCGCCTTTTATAAATAATGTCTTTTTAGCATATTGCCGTGTTGTTTTACTAAACCCAGCAATTTTCAAGTAGTTTCTGCTGATCTCTGGAATATTGCATCGCCATTGATAAGTCTGCTTAGACGTCTCTTTAGCGCGTTTTAAATTCTTCAACATAAACGCTCTTTCTGTTCTATCTTCAATCCAGTCGCTTAAAAAATCATTAATTTCTTGGCGGGTGTGCAATCTTTGCAAGGGGGTTTTAATAAGTACTTGTAGCGTTTCTTGATGCCAGAGAGGATAGGTTTTAGGCGCAATATCAACCACGATAAGCCGATTAATCTGCTCGCTATAATTCAAGGCAAGTTGCATCGCCACCTTGCCACCCATGGAATGCCCAAGTAAATCAAATGATGCGATGTTTTCGTGCCGAGCAAGCGCGATTATATCCTCTGCCATTTCGCGGTAACTCATGCCTTTTACATGGGGTGAGTCGCCATGGTTGCGCAAATCAACCGTGATTACTGGGCGCGTAACGGCTATACGTTTGGTTTGGCTGCGCCAATTATCCATCGCACCGAGTAAACCGTGAAGAATCAGTAGGGGGATTTGTTTTTGTGAAACGGGGCTTTCGAGGGAGAATATTTTGTAATTAAGTAGCGGGTTCATGCGCTTATTCTAAGCGAATAAGCGCTAAGAAGCGTGGCGTTTTTTCTAATCAGAAAAATTAAGCCCGATTTTTTTTGTTTTTTCTAGTATCTCGCCACGTTCTTCATTGCTGAGGCTACCAATATCATAAAAAATTTCATGTGATACATCGTTAATCCCACAAAACGATAAAGTACCATCCGTAACAGGGCGATGAATCAGTTGTAGCGCATCGGCGTCTTTAAAATATTGCTCCGAGCCACCTGCAGTAATAATCACTAACGCGCGCTGGTGCTTAAGTAAGCCTTTTACGCCATCGTTCGAATATTCAAACGCTAAACCGTTGGTTAATACAATATCAAACCAGCCTTTTAGCATGGCAGGGCGATCAAACCACCAGAGCGGATAAATAAACACTAATCCTTCTGCCCATAAGAGTTGATCTTGCTCTTTTTTGATTTTGGATGGGATAATGCCTTCTTGTAAATGGGCCAAATCATCCGCTTTTAAAATAGGGTCAAAATTTTCTTGGTATAAATCTTTAATACGCACTTCATGCCCAGCTTCTTTTAATCCCGTTGCTATGTTTTCTAAAAGTGCATGGTTAAAGCTTTGTGGATTGGGGTGTGTGAATACGATTAGGACTTTCATGTTGGTGGTTCTTTAGGCTAGATTCTGGCGCATTCTAAAGGACACAGTCAGTTCTATCAAATACTTGTTCTAAACGTCTGTGATTATTATATTGGTCGGGTTATAATTATGCGCAATTTTATTTATGACTAGTAAATGTGGCTTGCATTTATAATAGTAAAACAACAGCAATAACTGGATGTTATTTATATGTTTAAATCATTTTTCGGTATGTTTTCCAATGATATATCAATTGACTTGGGAACGGCCAACACCCTGATATACATGCGTGGCAAGGGGATTGTTCTGGACGAACCTTCCGTTGTAGCGATTCGTCAGGATAGGGGGCCAGGAGGTC
>DQUJ01000114.1 GCA_015662325.1 Leucothrix mucor
CACTTGTGCAATATTTAATCAGGCTATTTATTACTCAGCCACTTATCTGTAAAACGCTACCGAGATTACGTTTCGCACTTTCCTTTGATGTTCGTAATTTATATGTTGTTGGAATATTTGTTGTTCGTTAATTTCTACGTTATCAGCACTATTAACTACAGGGGTTTTATTGAGTGGATTTATTCGAAGCAAAAGGAAAAGAGTCTGAAAGTACGTATATTGCACCAGACCCTTTATTTATCAGTGCGATTTCGTTGTTTTCGCGTAGCCTTCCGTGGCAGCGTTTTAATCGCTTTTTTAAGACTAAAAAGTTAGTCGGTTTAACGGGGGATGAGCAATTAATTCTACTGCGTTTTTTAGCGATTCAAGAATTAACCTGTTTAAATGATAAAGCGTTATTGGTTTGGTTGAAAAATCAGTTTTACCTTTTTAACTTTTTACAGCCCGATTTTAAACCGCGTTTACCCACCATCGAACTGTTGCAAGAGTTTCGTTCTGAGTTAGATACCATCGGATTATTGTTGCCTTTTAGAAAGCAGTGCCAGCATATTATTCAGGAGCACGGTAAACGTTTCCCTGAAATAACGATAAACCTTAAAGGGCTTAGTATTCAAAACGATAGAGGCATTAGTGTGGAATTAAAAACGACCTTAATGCCCGACAATAATACTCGTAAAGCGGCAGGACAACATCATCTACTTGAGAAACAAGATTCATTGGGCTCGCAAGAAGCTCAATTTGTAACCGATAAAAAGGTAGAGATTCATAACGTCATGAACCATAGCAAAAAATCCTGTGAAAAGTGCGGCAGCCATAATGTAATTAAAATGAAATCAACCCAATTAGAATCGAGTTTGCCCAGTATTCGTTTTTTACGATGCCGCTTTTGTGGACATGCGTTTAGATCGCGGTCGGGGAAATAGGCTCTCCTTAAGGAGAACCTGATCAAGTCAATTAGAATTTAGCGTAGAAAAAACTGTCGCTATTTTTCACGAAGTGAGCTGGAATGGTTATTCCCTTGTAGCGATCTTCGTGGAAGATATCGGCAGTTTTAGCAAGCTAAAAATAATGGGACTTGATCAGGATCTCCTTAAACTCCCTCCACTTAGCAAGGGGAGGGTTAATAGACCCTGTGGGTGAGGTCAACTACGGTTCTAGAAACGTGGTTTTTAATTATGATTTCTAGTCATCCAGCATCGCTTGTAAATTAGAAATATAAGATTCTGCAGTTTCTTGCCTTTCTTCATGGCTGACTACTTTACGGTCGGCCCATTCGAGATGTTCTTCGGGTAGCTCTTCTAAAAAACGACTCGGTTCACAGCTGATTTGTTCGCCGTATTGATTGCGCGTTTTCGCAAATGTGATCGTTAAATATTTTTTCGCACGGGTAATCGCAACATAAGTTAAGCGGCGCTCTTCTTCTAAACCATCTTCTTCCAAGCTATTCGCATGGGGCAGAATTTCTTCCTCTGCACCGATCAGAAACACATAGGGGAACTCAAGCCCTTTTGCAGTGTGAATGGTCATTAAGCTAATCGCGTTTTCTTCTTCTTCTTCCTGATTGCGTTCTAATAAATCCATCAAGCTCATATGAGCGATAATCTCGGCAAGGGTTTCTTTGCCTTCGCCATCATCGTATAAACGCTGTGTCCATGAGATGACTTCATTGACATTTTCCATACGCTTTTCTGCCATTTTTGCAGAAGAGCTGGTGTTGAGTAGCCAATCATCGTAGGCGATTTCAGTAATAATGCGTTGAGCAAGCTCATGCGGTGCAACGTCTAAACTGGCTTGGGATAAATCATTAATCCAGTAGGTAAATTGCTCTAAACGTTTCAGTGCTTTTTTAGAAACACGTTGGGCAAAGCCCATTTCTTGACTCGCCATAAATAAACTGATGTGGCGTTCATTGGCATAGGCACCGAGTTTTTCTAATGTGGTTGCACCAATGGAACGCTTGGGTGTATTGACCACACGCAAAAAAGCCGCGTCATCGGCGGTATTGCACACTAAACGCAAATAAGACAGGGTATCTTTAACTTCGGCACGCGCAAAAAAGGACGTGCCACCACTGATTTTGTAGGCAATATTATTTTGGCGTAGGTAACGTTCGAATAAGCGACTCTGGTAATTACTGCGATATAAGATCGCCATGTCTTGGTACTGGGCTTTATCACGAAACGTGTATTTCATAATCTCGCCAATCACGGTTTCTATTTCGTGTTCGGCGGTGCGACAGGGAATGATCTGTATTTTTTCGCCCTCACCTAAGGCGCTCCATAATTCTTTTTGAATTAAATGTGGGTTATTCGCAATTAGTGCATTAGCGCTTTTCAAAATGCGCGAAGTAGAGCGGTAGTTTTGCTCTAGCTTTACAATTTTAAGGTTAGGATAATCACGTTGCAATTCTGCCATGTTCTCTGGTTTTGCCCCGCGCCAGGCATAAATAGATTGGTCGTCATCGCCCACCACGGTTAGTTCTTTACGCGCACCCGCTAACAGTTTGACTAATTGATATTGGCAGGTATTGGTATCTTGATATTCATCGACCAATAAATACCGCAGTTTATTTTGCCAGTTTTTTAATATGTCTGGATGTTCCATAAACAACTGTAATGGCAATAAAATCAGATCATCAAAATCAATCGCATTGTAAGCTTTTAACTGGCGTTGATAACGTCGGTATAGTTTTGCCGCGTGTACTTCATGCGCGTTAGTGGCAACCTCAAAGGCTTTATCGGGGGAGATAAAATCATTCTTCCAGCGCGAAATGATCCAACGGGCATCTTCGTTTTTTTCGTTATCTTGTTCTGTCAAAGCAGCTTCATTCATGGTCAATTCTTTTAGAATGGTACTGCTATCTTGCGCATCAAAAATGGTGAATCCTGCTTTATAATCGAGCATTTTATATTCGCGACGAATAATATTCAAACCCAAGGTGTGAAAGGTAGACACGGTTAAACCACGTGATTCATCTGAACTTAATAACTCACTGGCGCGTTGTTTCATTTCACGCGCGGCTTTATTGGTAAAGGTAATTGCCGCGATGTTTTTTGCATCAACATTGGCTTTACGAATCAGCCAAGCTACTTTTTGAGTGATCACTCGCGTCTTGCCACTGCCTGCACCCGCTAACACCAACAAAGGCGAACCCATGTGTTCTACTGCAGCTTGTTGTTGGGGATTAAGATCAGATGACATTAGCGATGACTAGGGTTTTAAAAAAAGCGTATCTTAGACCTTGTGGGACTGATTTGCACCTTGATTTACGAAGAGTTTGTGATTTTTAAGAGCTAATAATCCGCAGATTACACAGACTTTCATAGATTAAAAAATAGGGCATTTATATTTGGCCCCCTCCACTTAGCAAGCGATGTACTGAGCGTAGTCGAAGTGGGGAGGGTTGGGGATAGAATGTTTGAAATAAATTAGAGAGTTATGCATTTTATGAAAACTCCCACTCACATTGTTCACCCGCCCGCAGTGGAATAATTTTATCGTTTCCTAGCGTTAAACTATCAGGTACTTGCCAGTCTTTACGGGTGAGAGTAATAGTCGAATTATTTCTCGGTAATCCATAAAAATCAGCGCCATAAAAACTTGCAAAAGCTTCTAACTTATCTAGCGCGTTTTCCTTATCAAAAGCCTCTGCATAAAGCTCCATTGCATGATAAGCCGTGTACATTCCCGCACAGCCACAGGCGGATTCTTTTGCGTTTTGTGAATGTGGTGCGCTGTCTGTGCCAAGGAAAAACTTGGGATTACCACTAACGGCGGCTTTAACTAACGCTTGGCGGTGGGTTTCGCGTTTTAAAATAGGTAAACAATAATGGTGCGCACGTATGCCACCCGTAAAAATATCATTACGGTTCATTAATAAATGATGTGCGGTAAGCGTGGCTGCAATATCGTTTGATGCGCTACTGACAAAATCAACAGCATCTTTAGTGGTGATATGTTCCAGCACAATTTTTAAGTCAGGGAGTCGTGCCATTAGTGGTTCAAGAATGGTTTCAATGAAGACACGTTCGCGGTCAAAAATATCAATAGCAGGGTCAGTTACTTCTCCATGAATAAGCAAGGGCAAGTCAACTTTTTGCATAGCTTCCAGTGCAGGGTAGATATTAGCAATATCAGAAACACCTTTATCGGAATTAGTGGTTGCGCCCGCAGGGTAGAGTTTTAATGCATGAATAAAGCCACAACTTTTCGCTTCAGTAATCATTTCTGATGTGGTGTTATCGGTTAAATACAGCGTCATTAATGGTTGGAAATCCGCGTTTGGCACTGCCTTTAGGATTTCATCGTGATACTTTCTGGCATGTTCAACCGTCGTCACAGGGTTTGCCAAATTCGGCATAATAATGGCGCGCGCAAATTGTTTTGCGGTGTGCGGTACAACGCTTTTTAAGGCATCACCTTCGCGTACATGTAAATGTAAATCGTCTGGACGGGTCAGGGTGATTTGTTGTGTCGTTGCGTTAGTCATAATTTTTGACGTTCTTTTTTATATTCATCATAGTCCATATTATTATCTATTTGTTTATAACATTGTTCGCGCAGTTGAACAGGTTGTTTTCTACAGCTTGATCTATCAGGCTGTAAATTTTCATAAAGCTCTTTGGAAGTACACCCTGACATCATGGAAACCAACAAAGGTAGTATCAGAAAAGGCAGTAAAATGAGTTTTTTTATCATAAAGTAGCTCTGTATATTGTCTTAAGTCTAGGAATTTGTAGATAGCGTTTTATGAACCGCATTATGCCACTTCGAAAGCTTTTGTAGGCGTTTTTTTATTATCCATTGATGATGTAAGTTGGCGATCAATCTGTCAATGTTTAGCAAAATGTTTGGTAAATGCGGTATCGTTGGAAGAATCATAAACCGTTTGAGAACCTGCTTTTACTAGAGTAATTGAAGGAGGTGCAATGAGTACAAAATCAAGTATTGCTCGTGGCGAAGGTTATCATTTGTATGATGAGCTTATGGATGGTGGTGTTTATCTGGAAGTTAATACTACTACAGATGCCAGTTTAGAAGTTATTGATGGTCATATTCGTGTGAAAGTGAGATTACCGAAAGCATTGATTGAACGTTTAAAGCTAGATGATCAGCAGCTAGTTGAGCCGAGTAAAATGTTTGATGGTGATACTGCTACGAATATGATAATTGATGTTAAAAAGCCCTTTGTATAACTCAAATAGCGTTGCCAGTATGGAAATGACAGCGTAATATTTATTCTTTTCAATGTGTGAAATCAAAACTATGGAACAAGATCAAAAAAACAAAGCTTTCTTTGCTATGGCGGATTCATTTATAGATTCTGCCAATGCGTATTGTGATGAAGAGAAGAGTAGTCAAGTCGGTTCGGCGATGATGTTTGCGACGGCGCGTTTTAGCGCGTTTGTGGTGGCATCTCATTCACCAGATCGGGAGAAGTACGAGGCGGAGATTGAGGGCGCGACGGATTTTTTTTCACAAGAGTTTAAACGTATGTTGGTGGAAAATTTAGAAGAGTATAAAACGGCGTTTAAGGATGAGCCGAAGTATCAGCATTTAATGAATAAGAATAAAGATGATAAGTGATTTCTGAAAACCAATGCCTGCATAGGCAGGCATTTATTCTATTTACGTTCGTGCTATTTCATAGATGGATTCCCGACTACTCGGGAATGACAGGCTAGTTAAAGCGCATTAAAATCATCAATTACCGCTTGTAAATGGCTAGTCGCATCTTTTACTACAGCTTGCACAACGTCATTCTTTTCTAAGCCTAGCACTACTTCTGGTGCCATAAAGTGGAAGTGGGTTTTTCCGTCTTCTTCTCGGGCGACTATTGTACAGGGAGTAATGCGCCTGCTTCGGGTGCGGCTTCAATGATTTTCTTTGCCATTCCTGGGTTGCAGCATAGGCAGTTGCGATAAGGCGCAAGAGGGTGTAATTGTAAGCGCTATAAATAGCAATATGGGAGCTGGTTTGATCTACCGCTTGTCTGAGTTTTAACTCATGGGAGATATAAGTTTTAATTTGTTTTAAGTTATTTAATTTTAAGGTAAGGGTATTCCTTTTTTACGAAGCATCTTGGAAAGACGAATTAAAGGCAGG
>DQUJ01000230.1 GCA_015662325.1 Leucothrix mucor
ATTAACTTCACGTCCACCGCTTAAACCCAGGTGAGTTGAGAACTCTGGATTTGTGTTGGGACGAGCTACCCGTACAGTCCCATTTGGTAAGGTAACGAAATCATAGGAACCTGATGGTGTAATTCGATTTCCAGAAGGTCCTTCTAACCAGTAACGACCAGCACTATCTCGCACTAACGTTCTAGGAGTTGTTTGCATTACTACCGCATCACCAGGGCGTAAGTTTGTTAAGGTGCTTCGTTCTGTAAGGTTGGGCTATTCAAAATAGTTTAATTAAAAATTATGTCAGATAAGAAACCAGAACTACAAGAAAAAATCATTCCAAGTACCATCACTCACCGCATTAAAATCAGGCACAAATCCAGTCGCCTCTGTACACGGTAAAAACACAGGTTCTGCACCTGCTAAAAATGCCGCACCTTCGTATATTTGATAAAACGGGTTTGGCATGACTATATTGGCATTTGGAGTAGTACGATCAATCACTGCTTGCGCAAAGGCAAACAAGGCTTCGCGTGTACCATTAACCGGTAGCACATGCTGTTCTGCACTTAAGCTGCCAACAGGCAAATGAAAACGCTGTGTTAGCCAGTTAGCAATTGTTTCACGTAAGGCATCAGAACCTTTAGTCAGTGGGTAATTAGCCAAACCTAAAATATTATCTTGCAAAGCATCCAGAATGATTTGTGGAGTAGGGTGTTTCGGTTCGCCAATCGCCAACGATAATAAAAGCTTGTCAGCAGGCTTAATCCCTTTTTTTAATTCTGCAATTTTTTGGAAAGGATAAGGGTGTAATTTACTTAAATCTGGATTCATATAATAAAAATGGTAATTTGTGAGGTTGAATTATAGGGTATATTTGATTCATTAAACACCGATTATACGGATGCTCATAAAATTAACTGATCGAGGAATTGATATGGATTATGAAAAACTTACACTTGGTCGCTAAATTATAAATTAAGGCTTATTGTTAACGTATTGTTCAGCTTTTGATTGTTATAGTCTGCAATATAAAAATTAATTTAGATTAACCAAAGGCGGAGCTGGTATTCCAAACTAACGTTAATCAACTAATAGAGACCTTTGCACGAGAGATATGGCAGATTAAAAAAATGCTTTAATTCTCCCTAATTTTTTAAGAAAAATAGGAAGAATCACGCTATTTTTACTCTCGCCATACTCTCGTGCAAAGGCCTCAAAATAATAATAATAAGAAGAATAGGTTTCTAAATGAAATTTCTAGCGAAAGTAACATCATTTTTTTGTACGTCAAAAGAAAAGAGTGCATTAACTAATAAACAGCATACACCCGACTGTAGCCAACTTGATTGCAATGAAAGCAGGAGAGTAAAAACAGTAAAAGAAATTGTCACAATGACTGTTTTATTGTGTGTTAGTTTGGGTTTGAGTCCTCAAGTTTTCGCAGAAAATCTATCCTTAATAACCTATTTCGGTAAAACCGGCGGTATCGCAGGTGATGGTTCGCTTAATGCGGTAGGTAATGTCGTTAATGGTAGGACCATCTGTGCTAGTAACAATACCAATGCGAATAACGAAGCGGGCTGTGATATGTCGGATGATCCTGGCTATCAAAAGAATGACCCGAACAACCCCGATGATGATACCTATACAGGTGATTTAGTTGTCAGAACCAATGATCAATTTGAAGTCATTGCAGGTTGGAGTGTCACGGGTGGTAATGAACCCGTTACATTAACATCTGTATTGCCTAATAATATGGTGAGATGGGGTGCATTACCGTCTTCTTGTAAAGCAGGCTCGTCAGTTTCTGAGGATGGTTTAACACTCGTTTGTGTGCGCTCAAATTATACCGCAGCATCTGCATACAGTGAAGATACACCGTTTAATGTTATTGTTACGGGTAATACGCCGAATGGTACGTCATTGGGCGATATTAGTTTTACAATTAATTCAGATAACGGTACAGCGGTTAGTGATAATGTTGGCGCAAGTATTACGGCAACGGCTAAGCCACGCTGGAATCTTGATCATCATAGTATTTATACCTACGGATCTGGTTTAACGTTTAATGGTGTAGTGGGACAGTATATAGAATATAAATATTATCTTGAAGTCGATGAGGTCGCTGGCGAGACAGATACCACTTCAGCAGTCTTGGGTAATGAGTCTTTAGGAACCGATTTTACTTTAGAATTTGACCAAATTTTAAGCAGTGTTTCACCTAATGCGCAATTAATTTCTTGTCATAAGAATCATCAAAGTTCTGACAATCCTTTGGCTTATTATTCTCCAAAGTA
The DNA here is from genome assembly GCA_015662325.1 of Leucothrix mucor. Next base: position 2,283 of record DQUJ01000230.1, read on the forward strand.
TCCTTGGCGCTCAGTAAAAACACCTTACGCTACAATGAAACAGACATGTACACAAGCGGGTGGTCCTGGAACTCCGATTCATGTGAAGCATGAGCATATTGATGCGAGCTTGAGTCACATCCCAACAGAAACATATGTTTATCACAATGCGATACCAGCGACCCGCGCGTTTGCCGCGATTGGTACTATTCGCGTTTTCATTCCAAATACTGATATTACAACAGGTACTAATGCAACCGATACGACGGGCGCGAATGAATTAAGAACAAGATCAGTGGTTACAAGTTTTGATCCTGTTTCTGTTTCTGGTCAATCAAACTTTGGTAGCCTATCGGAAAGCACAAAAGATAATACTTATACGCGTACTTTGTATGGGTCAAGAGGTTCTTATTCCATCCATTACACTGAAAACCTCACAAGATGGGCGCAATCAACTGCAGGTGGCAATACAGGCTACCGTGCAGGTAATGGCGTAATAACACCCGGTACAAGCTGGACAGCAAGATTAAATTATTACAATTCGGGTGGGGAGCTATTAACAGGCGGAAAAAACTGTGTGATATTTGATAGCAATACGGTTGATGTGACCGATATACCTGCAACCCCTGGGCATGCTGTTGCTATGCATTACAACTCTGGCGGCACAAATGCAGAAGTGGGAGCCGTTTTTGAATATGCAACGGGTTATGTTGGCGGTAGTTGGCCTCCTAGCCCAAATGCAAGCCATGCTGATCGTATTGTACAAGAGTGTGGTGATTCAAATATTACGTGGCATTCAACTACCACGGCAGCTAAGGCAGTAGGGCCAATTACTAAAGTAAGGGTTCGTTTTACTAATGGTGTTCCAGCGGGCAGAAATACCTATTCGATTGTTAATTTAACTGCGCGAAGCAATGACCTTGCCGGTCAGCCACTCACGTCAGGTACGATTATTCCAATGTATGGCTCTCTTACAGATGATACTTTCTTTACTGCCAGTCGATACCCTGCCACTAATGGCTGGTATCCATCCAGTTATCAGCCTAAATCTTCATACAGTGATCCGCATTCGGGTTATCCTGGCGATCGAATTTTATTGGTGCGTGCAAAAGTTCGTGTCAGTAAAGAAATTTCACAAACCAATGCATCAACAGGCGATACGATTGATTTAACCTTAAAACCAACCTTTACCTGTGATGGTACAACAACAGAAAATGCGGTAGTAAAAGTCACTGAAATGTTGGATGAAGGTCTTGTTTATAAAGCAGGTTCATCATCGATTGGTGATCCAATAGTGGGTAGCTGTGCAGACCTTGAAGCAGGTGCTTTAAAAACAGCCTGTACCGCATCGCATACTGTATTGATATGGAACTTAGGTACAAAAACCTGTAATACCGTTATTCCTGATATTACCTATTCAACACAGGTGGATGCAGGTGCGCCAGTTGGAACATTGCATACCTATACAATGGTTTCGTCACCCGTTGATACCAGTCCTTTGAGTATTCGAACCGAGAATAAAAACACAAGTATTGCTATACCAACCGCTTTAATTTTAACTAAATCAACCTCAGATTCGTATTACGATATTGATGATCAATTAAAGTACACGGTCAATGTACGCAATGGTACCTCTACAACATTAAACAATATGCAGATGATTGATATTCTGCCTTTTAATGGTGATGGCACAGCGGGTTACAAATTAACTATGGGCTTAAATACGACCATAGAAAAAAGAAATCCACCTTCTGCTTTTGCAGGAACAGTAAGCTATTTAAACAGTAGCTTAACAGCGGGTTGTGCGGGTACTCCAGCGTACGAATTTACCAATGCATCGCCCAGCAGTATTGATATTAGTCCTGTTGCAGCTAGTAATACAGCGGGTGGCTCAACTACATGGTGTGCAGGTACGGCAACAGGCCCTGCTGCGTCTTGTGGTTTTACAAATAATGCGATCACCGCAGTACGCGTAAAAGGAATAACCTTAGGTGCCAGTGCTCTGTGTCGTATTAATATAAACCTTGCTACAACAGGTCAAAATAAATCAGCTAAACAACAATTCTCTAACACCTCGGGCGCCTATGCGCAGGGCGTGAGTTTGCCAACCATTTCTAACCTTGTACATATTGCAGGTGAGCAACCTGTCGCAGTTAATGATAGCAAGACAAATCCTAATCCATCATTACCCAGTAATCCTACCAGTCAAGATGTAACCGCGAATGATACAGACCCAGCTGGATCAGTGACTATTAATAAAGCGACGGTCAACTTTGACCCTGCTAGTGTCACGGGCGGTACAGGAACCGATACAGACGGCGATGGTGATATTGATAAAGTAGTGGTTGCAGGCCAAGGTACGTGGACAGTTGATGCGAATGGCATTGTAACGTTTACACCAGCCCCTGGATTTGATGGTAGCCCAACACCTTTATCTTATGTGATAACAGCAAGTAATGGCTTTCAAAGCTCAAGTGCCACTATTGCAGTGCAATACCCCGTTATTCAGCCGCCAGCTGGAATGGTCTGTAGTAATGAGCCTCCCGTGGCACTTAATATAACGGCAGGAAATATTGATACGTCTGGTTCAGTAGATGCAAATTCTTTGCAGGTCGGTGAATATGTTACTTACACCAATGCAGCAACCTATAACGGAAGTTCTGTAGATGTTAGAATGACGCTTCTTGCCAACCCAGGTAATATTACGGTGGATTTGCATGGAAATACTTACGGTAGCGGATCAACAGCAATTTACTACCCTATCTTTTTAGAAGGTACAAATACAGATAACGCCGTTAGTATTCAATACAGTACTTACATTGCCGGAACAACAACACGCATTACAGTACCCTTTGGTTTAACAATTAAAGATATTGATAATGAAGGCACACATGAAGGCGTAGAATTTAGTGATGCTGCTATTCAAAGTTACACCCTATCGGCAACACCTGCATCAAACATCAGTATTGTTAGTAATACACAAAGTTTGCTCGGTCAAAGTGGAAATTATACATTATTCACAAATACAGTTACTTCAGCAGGTAATACCGAACAAGAACATTGGGTGAGTACTTTTCATGGTAAAACAGATTTTGTTGTTGCTAATTTAAAGAAAAGAGACGGAACAACAGGTTACTTATTTACACCTGATTTGTTTACTGATCCAGCTACGACCGTTAGTATTGCCTGTGCGCCACTTGCAGGAACAATATCGGGTTCTGTCAAGGATACCAGCAATAATGGCATTGGCTCTGTAACGGTAGAAATACATGATGCTTCTGGAAACGTGGTAAACGATGCTAACGGTAATGCATTAACCACAACAACCGCCAATGATGGTAGTTACAGCTTTTCTGATGTACCTGTCGGTGATTACACTATCGTAGAAATAGATCCAGCAGGATATACATCAACAACTGACGGTGATAGCTCTGCAGATGGCGATGTAAGCACAAATACAAGTCAAACAGATAACACTATTCCAGTAACAATCACGCATGGGAAAAATGATACGGACAATAACTTTGTAGATTCATTGCCGCCAGTTGCAACAGATGATACAAAAGCGAATAACGGCGTGCCAAGCATAACAAATACTACAACGCTTACCGCTGTAGGCGACAATGATAATGACCCAGATGGCACGATAGATAATGCAACGGTTGATCTTGATCCAACCACAACAGGCATTCAAAATAGCTACTCAACAGCAGATGGTGATTGGGCTGTAACGCCAGCAGGTGATGTCACCTTCACACCCAAAGCAAGTTTTATAGGGACAACTGCGTCTACGCCATACACGATTAATGATAATCACGGCAACGTTTCAAATGAAGCTACATTGACAGTAACTTACATCGCAATGGCACCTTCGTTTACGGTAGATAAGGCTACAGTTAGTACACCTACACAAGTAGGCGACACTTTGCTATACAAATTCACCGTGGTAAATAACGGTAACGTACCGCTTACCGCAGTAAC
>DQUJ01000079.1 GCA_015662325.1 Leucothrix mucor
AAAGCAGGGCGCTCTCCACCTTTTTTAATATCCTTCATCGAGGCATGAAAACCCTGTGAAAATAGTTTGGGCAAGCGCGTACCGGGCTCAAACTTGGCGCTGGAATCTTCCCAGCGCAACGGCATGGTTGAATTGATTGCTTTGGTGTCACTTAAACCAACGGCTAACCATGCTTTTTTCCATCGAATGTTGTATTTACGCCCTTCGTTAGGCAATGCGCTAAGATTAAAATGCCCGCTAATATTCATGTCGGCGGTATATAAAAGGGAATCGTAAATACCGCGTTTACGGTGTTTTTCAAGTAGCTCGGTTTCGATGTTTAAATCTTCAGGTAGCAAGATCATCGTCTTGTCATTGAACACATCGCGCGTAATGGTTTTGCTTAAACCACTGTTATCCGTAACCGTGTCGACGCTGGTAATGTGTTCTACATACGGTACGACCAGTACGGGGCCGATGATGGTTTGCATCCCGCCCCAGCCTTGGGCAATATCATCTAATACCGAATGATAATAGCGGTTACGTTCTTTAACGATGTTATCGACCATAAACAGCGGAATCAGCATCGCTAAAATTAATGCACCAACTAGTAGGGTGCGAAAGCTAAGTGAATCGAAGATGGATCTAACTAAGCTTTTTGGTTCTTTGTTTAGTTCTGTGTGTGTATTTTGTAATGGTGGTTCGATTGATGATGCTTTTTTTGATATATATTCGCTCGTAGAAGAAGCCTCTTGAGGCTTTCCTTCAGTTGATTCAATCGCGGCTTCTAGTGCCTTTTCTATTTCTGTTTTCTTTGCCATTATATTCCCAATTCCCGCGAGTAGTTTATCCATTACGATAAGATTTGGGTGTAGAATACAGCAATCATGTCACGCATGAAAGTGATCAAAAACTAACCATTGAATCTGTTATTTATATGAAAGTATTAGGAATTGAATCATCTTGTGATGAAACGGGCGTTGCCATTTACGACACCGAAAAAGGCTTATTAGCCGATCGTTTATATTCACAAGTCGCACTCCATGCTGAATACGGCGGTGTTGTGCCAGAGCTTGCCTCACGCGATCATATTCGTAAAACGGTGCCGCTGATAAAACAAGTATTGGCCGATGTCGATTACAAATTAAGCGATCTTGATGGCATTGCCTATACGTCTGGCCCAGGTTTAATTGGTGCGTTAATGGTCGGTGCTTCAATCGGCCGATCACTCGCATGGGGTTTGAAAATCCCCGCAGTTGCAGTGCATCATATGGAAGGGCATTTGCTCGCACCGATGCTAGAAAATGATGTGCCAGAATTTCCCTTTATAGCATTGTTAGTTTCGGGTGGACATACGATGTTAGTCAACGTAAAAGCCGTGGGTGATTATACAATATTAGGGCAATCGCTAGATGATGCCGTCGGTGAGGCATTTGATAAAACCGCGAAAATGTTGGGTCTAGGTTATCCTGGTGGTCCTGTGTTGGCAAAATTAGCGGATAGTTTACCGAAAGAAGAGCAGGGCACTTACACATTCCCTCGCCCGATGATTAGACATCAAGGCGTAGATTTCAGCTTTAGCGGATTAAAAACCTACGCGCTCACCACATGGAATGAATCTAAAAAAAGAGAAATAGATAAAGCTCATATTGCCCACGCGTTTCAAGAAGCCGTGGTCGATACTTTATTTATAAAGTGCCGCCGCGCATTAGAACAAGTGGATAGCAAACGTTTAGTGATAGCAGGCGGTGTGGGTGCAAATAAACGCCTGCGCGAAAAATTAAACGGTTTAGATTCTACTGTATATTTCCCACGCATGGAATTTTGTACAGACAACGGCGCGATGATTGCTTACGCAGGGGCGATTCGATTACAAGCGGGTGAGACAGAAAAAGCGGTGATTCAGCCTAAGCCTCGGTGGTCATTGGAAGAGTTGGTAAGGGTCTAGAACTTTGCTTAACTAAAAAGAGATTAGGGTAATAAACATGTATAGCATTGCCAGTTCACTGACTTCAATGCTATTCAGTTCGCCTTTCTTTGCAAGTGCAGAAGATATCGCGATAAGCAGTTGTGTATGTTGTAGTAGAATATTATGCGTTTCGCCCGAATAAGCATGTCATCATTTTTTCGACATCCGTATCGGTCACTTCTTTTTTCATCTCACCGGGGGAGTACATGTCAAAA
>DQUJ01000154.1 GCA_015662325.1 Leucothrix mucor
CACTAATATATGCTAAGTCTTAGGTATCGCCTTGCGGCGAGCTAATGGGAAGCTTTTTGTGATAGTCAGCAGTTGTTAGGTGTGTGTTTAAAGAACTAAGGTACAAGTCTCAAATATCCCACCCCAATACACGCTAAGTGCTAGTATCACCTTACCAGGCGAGCTAGTGGTAGCTTTGCGTTTTTAGGGGGTATGAAGTCTTGATTAGAGATCGCACAAGCCTTGTACACGCTCACTAATACAGTAAGTATCGCCCTATCAGGCGAGCTCACCGCACATCGCTAGAAAAAATTGGCAAGCTGAACTAAGCTTGTCTAATATAATAGTAGTGAAGTTAACTGTTAGATAATTGAGTTGTCGTTTCAAAAAAGACTGAAACGGCAAGCTCACTAACTCACTGCACATCGCCAGAAAAGACTTGTCGGTATAATTGAGTTCACCATTTTTTGTGAAACAAAAATGGGAAGCTCACTAAATAATAGAGTGTCGCTTTAGCTTTGAACGTAACGTCGCACGGTTAATTCCCAAAAAAGCAGCGGTGCGCGATTGGTTGCCATTGGTGTGGTTCATAATTGCTTCTAGCAAAGGGCGTTCTACTTCATCCATTACCTGACGGTAAAGGTAAGTAGGGTCTTGGTCGCCTAGCAAGTGCAGGTATTCTTTAACGGTTGTTGTGGTTGTTTCTGATAATGATTGACCAGAAGGAGATGTAACGGGGAGTGTTGTCATTGGTTGATTCATAGCTAAGCAGCCTTTATCCTTTGCGTTGATATTATAGTTCCATGGTCATTTTGTTTTACCAACAATTCACTACTAATGTCATTTAAGATTTTTCTCAACATCTGTACTTGATCAGATGCAGATGAGATTGAAAAAATCTCTTTCTTAAATTGCTTTAGTAAGTCTTTGTTATGACCTGTCAGATTGTATAAATACCAACCAATATGCTTTCGCGCAATGCGAACCCCCTGACCTGTGCCGTAGAAGCGATGAATGGCACATATATGATCTAATACCGTGTTTTTTTTCTCTTCGAGGGAAATAACAGTAGGGGAGCTTTCTCCTTCTAAACACGCATTTATTTCATGAAAAACCCAAGGTTGTCCTTGAGTAATTCGTCCTAACATAAGTCCGTCAACTCCCGTGTAATCTAGAATAAAGCGTGCTGATGCTGCATTTTTAATGTCGCCATTGGCAATGACCGGTATGGATATGGCGTGTTTGACCTGCCGTATGGTTTCGTATTCTGCATATCCAGTATAGGCTTGTTCCCGTGTTCGGCCATGAATGGCAAGGCTTTTAATTCCCGCTTGTTCTGCGATTTTTGCTATTTCTATTACCTTACGGTGATTTGATGCCCATCCTGTACGGGTTTTAAGCGTAACAGGCACATCAACAGCGTCTACTACCGCATACAGTATTTTAGATATGAGTTGAGGGTCTTGCATTAGCGCAGAGCCTGCCGCTTTATTACAGACTTTTTTTGCGGGGCAACCCATATTGATATCAATAATTTGTGCGCCATTACTAACGTTGTATAGTGCGGCTTGTGCCATGACCTGTGGATCTGTCCCTAATATTTGTACGGTACGCGGTTCTGCTTCGTTGTGTTGTAATAAACGCAATTGGGTTTTACGTGTTTTCATTAGGCGTGCATCGCTAGTTACCATTTCTGATGTGGTTAAACCAGCACCGTACTGCCTGCAAACATCACGATAGGGACGATCAGTTATGCCCACCATTGGCGATAACAGTAATTTGCTTTTAAGTTGATACGGACCGATTTTCATAATGAGAGCTTTGAATGAAATATAGAATGGATAAAGCGCTAAACAGAAACAATGGGTGAAGACGCTATAGAAATTTAAACTGAAAACGGGTGGCATCATTGCCGGGGTCGGTGATTTTCAATTTTAGATTAGTGGGTTTGTTAATCTGTAAGAGCATCTTGTTATTATAGTGTTCGAGGTATTCTTTTGGCTCGAAACGTCTTAGTGCAATTAGTTTTGAATCGGCATCAGTCAAACGTACTTCTAAAATCGGGTAGGGTTGCGCATGTTCGGCATGGTTTTCGATCGAGGCAGATATAAGTAAAACATCGTCTTCGTTGGGATGAGCAAATACATTATTATTGAGCATCTCAATTTTTTCGGGAACATGTTCGGGGTTATTACTAAAAAAATGGCGGTTATTATAAAGAAGCTGAGCCACTAATAAAGAGGCTAGCGCAATGGCGATCAGTTTAAGCCATTTTTTATCAACTGTCTCTTCGGTGTTTTTTACAAAGTCTTTTAATGAAGGTTTGCTTATTTCAGGTTGACCCGCTTCATCTTTTTTTTCTAATAAAATACTCGATTTTTGAGATTTAGATGCAGGGGGCGCTATTTCCGTTTTTTCACCAAAAGGCGTGGACACTGTTGTGGAAAGAGAAGCCATTGCATCGAATACTTCATTACATTCTCCACAGCGAAGCTGTCCAGAGGCAACGGTCACCTCTCTCATGGAAACTTCAAAGATGGCTTTGCAATGATCGCATTGTGTATACATGGATATTAAATTTACTGTTCAATAAGCTGTTGATTGTATTTGAAAAACATACATAGAGACCTTTACACGAGAGTATGGCGAGAGTAAAAATCGCGTAATTTTTCCTGTTTTTCTTAAAAATGAGGATAATAGCAGGGCTATTGACCGATTTTTTATGGAAATCAGGGAGAATTTAAGCATTTTTAATCCGTCATACTTTCGTGTAAAGGTCTCAATAATAACACGTTATTTTTTTGTCGCACTGACTCTTATCCAGCCATCAAGGACATTCACTTGAATATTATTAAATGATGTGGAATAGGTATTGATAATATCATCTTGTTGTTCTTCTAAAATGCCCGATAAAACAAGTGTACCCCCGTTAACAATAAGTGCATTAAGCGTAGGATAAAGCTCAACCAAAGGGCCACTCAGAATATTGGCAATGAGTAAATCAACAGGTGTAGCGGGGCAATCTTCTGGTAAACAACGGCTGATTTTTTCAATGGCAATCGTGTTGCGTTGCATATTATCAAGCGTAGCGGTAATGGCTTGAGGATCAATATCGGTTGCTACAACATGTTTTGCGCCCAGCTTAATTGCCGCAATAGCCAATACGCCACTGCCACAACCATAGTCGATAGCGATTAAACCGTTAGGAGGATTTTGATCCAACCATTCCAAACATAAAGCGGTAGTCGGGTGTGTGCCTGTACCAAATGCAAGCCCGGGGTCGAGTAGAATTTTTACACTATCATCATCAGGGATTTCATAACCGCTCGGGTAAATCCACAAATTATCGCCAAATTGCATAGGGTGAAAATTTTCCATCCATGCGCGTTCCCATATTTGATCTTCGAGTATTTCTGTCGCTATATTACTAATATCCCACGTTTCTTTATTTGCATTTAATTGGGATACCAGTGGTTTAAGGTCGGCGTCTTCTTCAAATAACGCAGTAATAATGAGTTTATCCCACAACGGTGCTTCGCCTGGGAGTGGCTCTAAAACGGGGTTGTCTTCGGCATCTTGAATCGTCACGGAAAGCACATTGTGCTCTTCCATGAGATCATTGATATTTTCTTGATGAGCCTTGTTCGTGCGGCAGATGAGTTGTTGCCAAGGCATTATTAATAGTCCTGTGTTCTTGTTATAGGGTCTTGTTTATCTATATAAAAGTTCGTTGTAATGAAAAACATTACAAGCCGAGTTTCTTCTCTAAATAATCAATCCCTGCACCACCTGCAATAAACGCGGTATCTTCCATAATGCGACGTTGCAATGGAATGTTGGTTTTAATGCCTTCCACCACCATTTCAGATAATGCGCCTTCCATGCGTTTGATAGCTTCATTACGATCTTCTGCATGCACAATCAGTTTACCGATCATCGAATCATAATGTGGCGGTACAGTGTAGCCACCATAAATATGTGAATCGACACGTACACCTAGGCCGCCAGGTAAGTGAAAACGGTTAACCGTACCAGGTGAGGGTGCAAAGGTATCAGGGTCTTCTGCATTGATACGGCATTCAATAGCGTGACCATTGGGCTTGATGCTACTTTGTTTGATCTTAAGTTTTTCGCCCGAAGCAATCAATAACTGTTGTTTGACTAAATCAACCCCCGTAATTTGTTCTGTAACAGGGTGTTCAACTTGCAAGCGGGTGTTCATTTCAATAAAGTAAAACTCGCCGTTTTCATATAAAAATTCGAATGTTCCTGCGCCACGATAGCCAATATCAACACAAGCTTTGGCAACAGATTCACCTGTTTTTTTGCGCTGTTGAACCGTAATACCAGGAGCAGGGGCTTCTTCAACCACTTTTTGATTACGGCGTTGCATCGAACAATCACGTTCACATAAATGAATAGCATTGCCGTGGCTATCTGCAAGTACCTGAAATTCGATATGACGGGGTTTTTCGAGGAACTTTTCCATGAAAACCACATCATTATTAAAGGCAGCACCTGCTTCTGTTTTAGTTAAAATAATGGCTTCTAATAAATCAGACGCATCATAAACAACGCGCATACCACGTCCACCGCCACCGCCCGTTGCTTTGATGATAATCGGGTAACCAATATCTTCTGCCATTTTTAAGCTGGCATCGGCATCATCAGGTACAGGTCCATCAGAACCAGGCACACAAGGAACGCCTGATGCATTCATGGCGTTCTTTGCTGAAATTTTATCACCCATGACACGGATGGTTTCAGCCGTTGGCCCAACAAAAATAAAGCCGCTGGACTCGACACGCTCTGCAAAGTCTGCATTTTCTGACAAAAAACCATATCCGGGATGAATCGCATCGGCATCAGTCACTTCTGCCGCACTAATAATCGCCGGTATATTTAGGTAGCTTTCCAAAGAGGAGGGCGGGCCAATGCAGACGGCTTCGTCTGCAATACGCACGTGTTTTAAATCGCGGTCTGCGGTGGAATGCACGGCAACTGTTTTAATGCCCATTTCGCGACACGCACGTAAAATTCGAAGTGCTATCTCGCCACGGTTGGCAATGAGTAATTTTTTAATCATTTTTTTACCCTAATTACTCAATAACGAAAAGAGGTTGACCAAATTCGACGGGTTGCTCGTTCTCAACCAGAATTTCTTTAATCGTACCCGTTTTATCAGATTCAATTTGATTGAGCATTTTCATCGCTTCGATAATACATAAAGTATCGCCGATTGATATTTTTTGACCGACTTCAACGAAGACCTTCGATGTAGGTGAAGATGCGCTGTAATATGTACCCACCATCGGTGCATCAATGGTTTCACCCAAGGGAGCTTCAGCAACAGCTTCGGTTGCGGCTAATGGTGGTGCACCGGCTACTGGTGCAGCAATCGGTGGTGCGGCATAAATGGGAGCAGCTGGAGCCGGTGAGTTACGTGAGATGCGTACTGACTCTTCACCTTCAACAATTTCAAGTTCAGCAATATCACTGCTTTGTATCAACTCGATTAGTTTTTTAATTTTACGAACGTCCATAAAGAGATTCTCTATTTAATTTTTAAGTGGCCAATCAATGTGGCTAATTAACGGGCTAATCAAGATGGCGAAAAGCCGCTTGTAAAGCAAGCTCATAGCCCTGCGCACCAAGACCAACGATAGTGCCGACTGCAATATCCGAAAAATACGAATGTTGGCGGAATGCTTCGCGTTGGTGTACGTTTGATAAGTGTATTTCAATAAAAGGTATTTGTGTTCCCAGTAATGCATCGCGAATGGCGATGCTGGTATGGGTATATGCAGCAGGATTAATCAGAATAAAAGAAACCTTATCTTTGCCTGCTTGATGAACCTGATCGACCAGATCAGATTCGGAATTACTTTGAAAATGATTGAGCGTATGATTTTTGGCCTTTGCTTGCTTACTTAATCGGGATTCAATATCTGTTAACGTATCTGCGCCATATAAATCAGGCTCGCGTGTACCGAGTAGATTTAAATTAGGTCCATTTAATAAAAGAATTGTAGACATTGATATATTTTTTGTCCGTTAGCCCGAATAATTAAAGTGCTTTGTGAGTAAATGGGCAAATCGTTTTTTCTTGCAAGTTTGCCGAAGTTCTCGTCAATACGCGTTAGTTTATGCGTATTTTACACCTGTGTTTGGGAGAAAGCTAGCGGCTTCTGCATTTAAAATACCATTGAGGCGATGTAAAGTTAAACGTATAATAAGCCTTATTAGTATTTATTATTTAAGGTATTTTACTATGATTTTAGCTGTTCTAGGTGTGATTGTTACGATTTTAATTTTATTAAATCGTCTGGCAAATGAAGGAATAGACCTTGGGGGCTTTAATCCATTTTTGTGGAAACGACGCAGAAACTGGCGCAATAAACTGGAAGGCAACCCTATTTATCAAATAGAAAGCCCTATGGATGCAATTGCTTTGTATATGGTGGCGATTGTGAAAGCAGATGGTGATATGACTAAAGAAGATAAGACACATTTGTTATCTTTGTTTGTTGAACGTTTTAATTTGTCTAATAAGGAAGCCTCTAATTTATTGGTGTCCAGTTCTCATTTGTTGGGTAACGGAGAAGAAGCACAAGATAATGTAGCAAAAGTGATAGAAAAAAGTTTAGCGCTATTTAGTGATGAGCAAATTACTTCATCAAAAGCACTGTTACGAGAGGTTGCGGGTGATTTGGATCAACGCCCAAAAGAGGTACCGCAATTGATTCGTGATTTAGATAAAGTGTTTAGTTCGACGGATAAAACACAAAACTGGTGATTGATGAGTAATGATGAAAGCAGCTATAAGAACCATTTCTTTATAAACTGAGACCTTTGCACGACTCGGATGACGAGTAAAAATGGCTGAAATTCCACTGCTTTTCGTTGAAAAACTTGCTAATA
>DQUJ01000140.1 GCA_015662325.1 Leucothrix mucor
ATAATCGCCTTTTTTCTTTATCACAAGAACCACACTATGCTCACTTTTATAGCGGCGATTCTCGCGGGTTTTGTTCTACTCATTTGGAGCGCCGACCGTTTTGTAGATGGTGCTGCCAATATCGCAAGAAACTTTGGGATTTCACCCCTAATTGTGGGTATGCTAATAATCGGTTTAGGTACATCTGCACCCGAAATGCTGGTGTCTGCAACCGCTGCATTCAAAGGTGATTCGGGCTTAGGTATCGGTAATGCATTGGGTTCTAACATTACTAATATCACGATGGTATTAGGCGCTACCGCTATTCTTTTTGCTCTGCCTGTCCATTCACGTTTACTGATGAAAGAATTTCCATTAATCATCGCATCAGGTGTTTTAGCATGGGTGTTAATGGCCGATGGTTTTTTCTCAAGAATAGATGGGGCTATCTTACTTTTTGCTCTTGCTGTCACCATTGGCTGGATGATTCTATCTGCTAAAAAAGAAGCAAAATCGCACGATTCATTGATTGAAGAATCACTCGAAGAGTTACCTGAAAAACAAGACACAAAATCAGCCCTTATTTGGACGCTAATTGGTTTAGTGCTGTTACTTATTAGCTCCAACCTATTAGTCTGGGGCGCATCTAACGTTGCCATACAACTAGGCGTGAGTAAATTAATCATCGGCTTGACAATTGTTGCGATTGGCACCAGCCTACCAGAATTAGCCGCAACGATAAGTAGCGCACGCAAAGGCGAAACTGATTTAGCCGTCGGTAATATTGTCGGCTCGAACCTTTTTAATACCATGGCAGTATTAGCATTACCAGGCTTAATTCACCCTGCGGCAGTACCCGAAGGCGTTTTAAGTCGCGATGTTCCTATTATGATAGTACTGAGTGTTTTATTACTGATTTTTAGCATCGGTTGTTTTAAAGGCTCAAAATTTACAATTAATCGCTGGAAAGGTGCAATATTGCTACTCTGCTTTATTGCTTATGAAGGTATGTTGTATTATCAAGCGACGTCATCTGTGACAGCTTAATTTTCTCTTAACGCTCTTAACCACTCTCAAACGAGGTGAACGTGACTAGCAAAAAACATAATTTCACAGGGCTTGCTAAAGCTGTTATTCGTGCCGAAATAGTAGCCATCGAAACCTTAAATGACCGCCTGGGTGAAACCTTTGATGTCGCCTGCGAAACGCTATTAGCCTGTAAAGGACGCGTGATAATCTCAGGCATGGGAAAATCAGGACATATCAGTAACAAAATAGCCGCGACACTTGCCAGCACGGGAACGCCTGCATTCTTTGTGCACCCAGGAGAAGCGTTACACGGTGATCTAGGAATGATCACAGGAGAAGATGTGGTGGTTGCCATTTCTAATTCTGGCACAACAGAAGAATTAGTCACTCTTGCATCGGTGGTCAAACGACTCGGCACTAAAGTGATTGGTATGTCGGGCGATGAAAGCTCACCTTTGGCAGAAATATCCGATCACCATCTTAATATTGGCGTTGAAACAGAAGCCTGCCCGATGGGTTTAGCGCCGACCTCAAGCACGACCGTTACATTAGTCATGGGTGATGCCTTAGCCGTTGCATTACTCGATGCGCGTGATTTTACAGCAGAAGATTTTGCGCGCTCTCACCCAGGAGGTCGGCTCGGAAAACGCTTATTGGTACACGTACGCGATGTAATGCACAGCGATGATGATATGCCTGTTTGTTTACCCGACACACCATTGAAAGCTGCCATTCTTGAAATGACAGGCAAAAAGCTCGGCGCGACATTAGTTGCAGATAGTGACAATAAATTACTGGGTATTTTTACCGATGGTGATTTACGTCGTTTGTTTGAAGAAAGTGAAAATGTGGATATGAAACACACTAACATTGGTGATGTCGCACACAAGAACTGCATTTCTACTTCCGCTAACGAACTTGCCATCAACGTTGTTAACCTCATGCAAGAAAAGGAAATTACCGTGCTACCGGTAGTTGATGATACAAATACCTGTATCGGCGTTATTCACATGCATGATCTACTCAAAGCTGGCATAGTGTAAACAGCCTAGTAAAATAAAAGTAATAAGGTAAAATAATGAGCACAATGCTAGAGAAAAAAACACCACTGGAAAAAACTGAACTGTTAGAAAAAGCAGCACACATTAAAATCGTTATCTTTGATATTGATGGCGTACTCACGGATGGCAGTTTGTTTTTTGATAACAACGGCGATGAATATAAAGCCTTTAATTCCAAAGATGGACACGGGCTTCGAATGCTTCAAGAAAGCGGTGTAGAAGTAGCATTAATCACGGGACGCAAATCAGAATTAGTCAAACATCGTGCAGCTAATCTTAAACTTTCACCAGAATTGGTTTATCAGGGCTACCGAGACAAACTCCCCGCATTTGATGATCTACTTGAAAAGACAGGCTTATCAAATGAACACATTGCTTACGTCGGCGATGATGTCATTGATTTACCTATTATGAGTCAAGTAGGTTTATCAATTGCCGTGGCAGATGCGCATTGGTTTGTACGTGAACACGCCGATTGGACCACCCAAGAAAAAGGCGGTAAAGGTGCGGGCCGCGAAGTGTGCGAATTTATATTAGAAGCGCAGGGCAAACTAAATATATTATTAAACAACTATTTAGTAAATAAACATACCTATAAGCGCTGTTGAAATGAATAAAAGTGGCATCCTACTTCTGATCAGTGCGATTGTAATCGCTATAGCATTTACGGTATTAAATACCTATTGGCTGTCCTACAAAGGGCTACAACCCACCCAGAAAATCAAAAAAATCGACTATTATTTAAGTGACTTCACCCTACTCTCTACACAAGCAGATGGCAAAATGCGTTACCATGTAACAGCACAGCATTTGGTGCATCAACA
>DQUJ01000039.1 GCA_015662325.1 Leucothrix mucor
TATGAAGACTATACGGAGATTTTCTTGTGCAAAAAAAACTCCTGCTTTTTTGGTTCTTTCAACCTGCGTAAATCTGCGTAATTTAGTGAGCTACCCGTTTTTTTAAACGGAGAACTCAATTATGAAATAAATTTACTTTATTTTCTGCGGATAAAAATACTTAACACGCATCTACTAGAATATTAAGTTCATCATCCCAATCATCACCACCAAGAATAGAATCGTCATAATGCCACCCGCTTTCATAAAGTCAGGTACGCGATAACCACCAGGTCCCATAATCAAGGCATTTACTTGATGGGTTGGAAGGATAAATGAGTTTGAAGTGGCGATGGCTACCGTTAATGCAAACACGGCGGGGTTAGCGCCTACGCCAATCGCGATATTAACCGCTAAGGGAACCAGTAACAGCGTCGCGCCGATATTCGACATTACCAGTGTAAAGAAGGTGGCTAGTATGGCAATGGCAGTTTGAATCATCCAGATTGGCATATCACCAATCACGGCGATGGTTTGATCTGCAATCCATTTAGCCGTGCCACTTTGTTCTACGGCGATACCTAATGGGATTAAGCTGGCGAGCAAGAAAACAGTTTTCCAAGATACCGCACGATAGGCTTCATCAACATTGATTACGCCCGATAAAATCATCCCAATCGCGCCTGTTAGTAACGAAACAGATAATGGCATTTCAGTCAGCAAAACCATGCTTAATGCAATCACAAAGAAGAGTAATGCCCACAGCACTTTTTGAGGGCGTTCTTCTTCTTCGCGTGGATATTCTGTGGTGATAACAACAAAGTCAGGTGACTTTTCAAGGCGTGCTAATGCTTCCCAAGTAGAATGAACCACCAGCGTGTCGCCCGCATGAAACGGCATGTTTCTGATGTCTTCATCTTCGTGCATGGTTTCGCCATCGCGATGTAAACCGACCATGGCAATACCGTGAGTTTTGCGTAACCAAACATCGCGTGCGCTTTTTCCAATTAAATGAGAGCTCGGCGGAATAACCACTTCTGCGATACCCGCTTTATCAGGCGATAAATCTTCGGCAAAGGTACGAAATTTTTCACGCACTTTCAGCTTTAGTTTTTTTGCAAATCGAGTAAGATCTCTAAACTCAGAAACCATACCCAGTACCATACCTGCTTTTAGTCCCGTATCTCTATCGAGAGCACCAGGGCCAATTCGAGTTTCTTGCCCCGGAAGTTTAGTCGCAATAATACGAATATCGTAAGTGTCTTCAATATCATCTAAGCGCTTACCGATTAGCTCACTCTCGTCGGTTACAACCACTTCGTGCATTTGATAATCCAAACCATATACATCATTGAAGTAATCCATGGTGTCTTCAGTATTTCCACTTTCGTTATCGAGTTTAATTTTAGGTAAAACGAAACGACCAAAAATCACAAAATAGAGAATCCCTGTTGCAACCAGTGCCAGGCCAATCGGTGTAGTTGAAAAGATCGACCAGAGTTCCATTTTTTGATCATCAGGTAATGCATTATTCGATGTTTTAATAAGGTCATTTAGCAAGATCAGGGGGGACGAACCCACCATCGTTACTGTGCCACCCAATATTGCACAGAAACCCATCGGCATTAGCAAACGTGAAATCGGTAATTTAGTGCGTGACGATATGCGAGTAACAACGGGCAGAAAGAGGGCGGTAGCGCCCACATTTTGCATGAACGATGAAATGATCGCAACCGTACCAGCAACAATAGGAATAATACGTTTTTCTGACGTGCCACTAATATTTAAA
>DQUJ01000091.1 GCA_015662325.1 Leucothrix mucor
AGTCGCTTAAAAAATAGCAAAGATCAAGCACTGCGTGCGCAACGTGATAAATCAGAAATTTACGAAGACGGCGGCAAAGTCATCAAATTAGGTCGCCATCGTTTCAGTGTACCACGCAAGAATTAGCGCTGAGTATTATTCATAAAAATGATCAATTAAATATTCATTTAAACGGCACAGACTTTATAGAGCCTATTGATAATCCAGAACTCAACGCACAAAAAGAATTTTGGAATATAGAGATAGAATCTGAATCCCCAGCGCTTTATCGGGCAGAATATTTAGCTGGCTTAATGCTAGAAAGTGCCGAACATAAACAGAATAATCTTGATATGGCATCGCTAGAAGCAGTCATGCATGATGAAAAAGCATTACTTAAGATGGTGCAGGATTTTGCATCACCGCGTTACAAAGAAGCCTACGAAAAAGGCATTCATGATCATGATGCGAATAAATTATTACAGCAATTATTGCCCATTCAAAACACCAGTGAGCTGTTACGTTTCCCACCTTTAGAGCGCGGCTTAGCTACTTTGTTTTGGTCCGTTACGCAAACACAATCACCGCAGAATGATTGGCAAAAACGCGCCATTAGTGCCAAGCAGTTGGTGGATGTATTTAATCATCATGATGCCAGTAAACGCTTACAATTAGATATTAAGCAGGGGCTAGATCAGTTTTTAGAGCAATATCCCATCGTTGCTGATGCAAGCACGCGCAACCGTTCTGCGGAATATTTGAGCCTGGAACTTGCTCAACAAAAATTGACATTTACATCCAGTCAATACGCTAAAACACTACTAGATGATTTACGCCGAAACTTAAAAATAGTAAAAGCATGGAAGCAATTTGAAACAACCTTAGCGCAATTATCAGAACAGCATGATGAGCGTTGGGCATTGGCTCAAGCATGGTTGATGGCGATGTTGGAAAATGCTGACGCTGTTGATTCCGTTGATGCTGTTGATAGAAAGGGTAAACAAACATCACATTATGTACCCGAGGCGGTTGCCCTATTAATTTGTGAAAACATCCAATGGCAAGACAATGCAACCCAATTAGAAATTAGCGTAGACGATATTATGGGTGAACACCCACGGATACAATCGCGCCAGCTCCATATTAGTCTGGATGATTTTTTAAGCCGTTATCATCACCATAAAAGCCATGTTTTAACCGGCTATCAGAAATATTTAAGTACGCGCAGTGATGTCATGAATGCCTCTGCAGAATCGTTAAGACTCGATGAGTTTAAAGCGAGACCGTTATCATCCTTTGTAAGAAACCGTTTGATTAACGAGCTTTATTTGTCTCTTATTGGAGATAATCTTGCGAAGCAGATGGGCACAGTCGGCGAAGATAAACGCACCGACTTGATGGGCTTGTTGATGATGATCTCGCCACCCGGTTACGGTAAAACAACCCTGATGGAATACGTGGCGAGTCGTTTAGGCTTGATTTTTATGAAGATCAACTGTCCGTCATTAGGGCATGATGTGTTATCGCTCGACCCCGAACAAGCGCCAAATGCAACCGCGGCACAGGAACTTAATAAGCTCAATTTAGCGTTAGAAATGAGTAATAATGTAATGCTTTATTTGGATGATATTCAACATACTAATCCCGAGTTCTTACAAAAGTTCATATCATTGAGTGACGGTACACGTCGCGTCGATGGCATCTGGAAAGGTCGTACAAAAACCTACGACATGCGTGGCAAACGTTTCTGCATCATCATGGCGGGTAACCCTTATACAGAGTCTGGCGATGTGTTTAAAATCCCAGATATGTTGGCCAACCGTGCTGATATTTATAACTTGGGCGATATGTTGGGAGATCATGAAGAAGCCTTTTCACTCAGCTATATAGAAAATAGCATGACGGCTAATCCCATACTGGCACCTTTAGCAACGCGTGAAATGTCGGATATTTATCTACTGATCGACATGGCAAAAGGCAAACAAGTTGCCTCTACTGATCTTAAACATAATTACAGTGGCGCGGAGCTTAATGAGATTCTAGAAGTCTTTAAAAAGATGTTTATTATTCAAGAAGTCGTCTTAAAAGTGAATCAACAATACATCGCATCTGCCGCACAAAATGATGCTTACCGTAAAGAACCGCCATTTAAGCTACAAGGCAGTTACCGTAATATGAACAAGATGGCAGAAAAGCTATCAGCGGTAATGAACGAAGCAGAAATGATGCAGATGATTGAAGATCACTACTTAGGTGAGGCGCAATTATTGACCACAGGTGCAGAAGAAAACCTGCTTAAACTGGCAGAACTTCGCGGCAATATGACAGAAGAACAGCAACAACGTTGGGCTACGATTAAATCTGAATTTAACAAAAATAAAATGGCAGGCAACGAAGAGGCAACCATTGGATTAGAAATAAGCGATAAGCTTAGTGATCTGTCCGAGAATATTTCGCAGGTGAATCAATCCTTACAAACTAACGCGCAATCAGACAGTTTAGAGATTCAATTGGGGCTGATAGGTAAGAGCTTACAAAGCTTTAAACCCTTATTAGAAAAGTTGGAAAAACCAGATAAAACAAATAAGCCTAAAAAACCTGTAATTAGCCCACTTGAAAAGCACCTGGGCGAAATGACTCAAACCATCCAACGATTCGAAGCGGCATTTAAAGAACCTAAAGAAACCGATGCACTGTTAGCTGAATCACTCATGGCAATTTCACAAAAGCTGCAAAATTTAGAAGCGGACAATCAATCTAAAAAGAGCACGGGCAAAGAGATAGCAAAACAACTCGCCAATATCGTTGAAAGCATGAGTATTATGAACCGCGAATTAGAAGAAGTATCTGAGGCATCACAACAAAAAGCTCGTTGGTTAACAAAGTTGGGGCGTAAAAAAACCAATGCTTAGAACAACTAGGATGTTATGGATCATTACTAGATAAACGATGTAGCACTTAATGCTAATAGATACGGTAGTTTGAAACTATGCGCATAATGTATATTATGTAAAATAGCACCTGTGCAGTTTATCTTATGGTTGTTCCCCATTGTTCTAATGTTTGTTAACATTAATCAGAATAATAATAACTATAAGTTTAAAGCAT
>DQUJ01000200.1 GCA_015662325.1 Leucothrix mucor
CATTCTCTATTATGTTATTGATGCCTTCATGGGGTGGAATGATCAACGGTATTATGACCTTATCTGGCGCATGGGATAAGTTACGTTCTGATCCAATCATGATGTTCTTAATCACATCATTATCGTTCTACGGTATGTCTACGTTTGAAGGGCCAATGATGTCACTTAAGAGTGTAAACGCACTTTCTCACTACACGGATTGGACGGTAGGACACGTACATTCAGGTGCCTTGGGTTGGGTTGCAATGGTTACATTCGGTTCGTTTTACCATATGATTCCGAAGATATGGAATACCACTATTTATAGTGTACGTCTAATCTATGTTCACTTCTTCCTTGCTACTATCGGTATCTTGTTATACATCACAGCATTGTGGGTATCTGGAATCGGCCAAGGTCTAATGCTTAGAGCATTTGATGAATACGGAAACTTAGCGTACAGCTTTATCGAAACAGTAAGCTTTATGCACGGCCCATTAGTTGCTCGCGCAATCGCTGGTCTCTTCTTTGTAACTGGCATATTAGTCATGGTTTACAATGTTTGGATGACAATCGCAAGACGTGACAGAGTCAGTGATTCTGCAACATCAACAGCTACAGCTGCCGTTGGTTAAGGAGAAATAGTATGTTGAAACACGAAAGTATAGAAACAAACGCAGCGTTATTAATTATATTAACGCTAACGGCTATCAGTATTGGTGGCTTAATCGAGATTGTTCCTTTGTTTTATATTGAAGGCACAGTTGAAGATGTACGTAATGAAGACGGCAAACAAGCGGTTCGTCCTTACACTGCGTTAGAGCAGTTAGGTCGTGATATTTATACCCGTGAAGGTTGTTACCTTTGTCATTCACAAATGATTCGTCCCTTTAGAGATGAGCATCTACGATACGGTCACTATTCATTAGCGGCTGAATCTCAGTATGATCATCCTTTCCAGTGGGGTTCTAAACGTACAGGGCCAGATTTAGCACGTGTCGGTGGGAAATATTCAAGTACATGGCACGCTAAGCACTTGATTGCTCCGCGTTCAGTTGTACCAGAGTCAATCATGCCTAACTACCCTTGGTTACAAGACACTGATCTTGATGTCAAAGGTCTTCAAGCTAAAATGAGAGCACTTAAAGCAGTCGGTGTGCCTTACTCGTTAACTAAGATTGAATATGATACAAATGTCGAAAACTTTGGTGAAGATGTTGCCAAAAAACTCGATATTACAAAAGCAGATAGCAATCTAGTCGCTCAAGCGAAGCTAGGTAATTTCGATGGCAACCCAGATAAGCTCAGTGAAATGGATGCTTTAGTCGCTTATTTGCAGGTTCTTGGAACAATGATTGATTTCAGCAGGCACGATGAAGCTGAATTCGTTAAGTTCCGCTAGGTTCTGTAATTAACGCAAGCTTAAAACGAGACATATAAAATGATGCAAGACATTTTTGATTGGTTCATGGTGATGGCTAATAACAAAGCAGTAACGGTTATTATTTTCATTATTACTTTTTCTGCCATCATTATTTATGTTTACGGTAACAAAAAACGCAGCAAGCGATTTGAAGAATATCGCAATATTCCTTTTCTTGATGATGACTATGATCAACGAATTCCTGATGGACATTCTCAAGATAAGACTACTCATATAGAAGGTGAGAAATAAAATGGCGGACAATAAGCACAAAGAACACATCGTAACAAAGGATCCTATTACAGGTGTAGAAACAACAGGGCATGTGTGGGATGACACACTCCAAGAATTTAATAACCCACTACCACGTTGGTGGTTATATGCTTATTACGGCACAATTGTCTTTTCAATTGTGTATTGGATTATGTACCCATCTTGGCCGATTGGATCATCAATTGTTGAAAAAGGTTATCTTTCAGGAGCCAAAACAATTACCTTTAAATCAGATTCACTAAAAGACGGCAAACGAATCATCGCTGGTGGTGAAGAGGTTACGACTCATTGGAATACACGTGCATTATTAGCGTATGAAATGCAAAATGATCCTTATGAATTAAAGCGTCAAGAAATGGTAAAATTGGTTGCGGCTACACCATTAGGTGATATTGCAGCTGATACCGATAAAAGTGCCTTTGTTCGTGCATACGGTAAAGGTATTTTTGGTGATTACTGTGCGGGTTGTCATCAATCAGGTGGTCAAGGCGTTATTGGTGATTACCCTAACTTAGTAGATGATGCTTGGTTATGGGGAAATGCTGATACCGTAGGTAAAGAAGGTGATAAAAACTATAAACTAGGTGATATCGAAACGTCTATTCGTAAAGGTCGTAAAGGTAATATGCCAAGTCACGCGGCTACACTTTCTGATGCAGAAATGACAGCTACAGCAAATTACGTGCTAAGTCTTTCAGGTGAGGAATCAGACGCATCGCTAACTGAAAGCGGCAAAAAAATCTTTAATACTAAAGGCTGTTCTGGCTGTCATATGGCAACCGGTATTGGTATGAAGGCTCTAGGTTCTGCTAACTTAACCGATAAAATCTGGACACAAGCAAATGTACCTGCAGCATCTACAACCGAAGCAAAAGTAATGGCGGTTAAGACTGTTATTGCTGATGGTATTCAACGTGAAATGCCTGCTTGGGAATCTCGTCTTTCAAATGATGAAATTAAAGTATTAGTTGCTTACCTTAAATTATTAAGTTCTAACTAGTTAACTTAATTTTTTTAAAATAAAAACGGCCGGTTATTCCGGCCGTTTTTATTTTATTTCTTTAACATCGAGACCTTTTGCATGAAAGATATGACGGATTAAAAAAATTACGCTATTTTTTACTTTCACCATGCTCTCATGCAAATGTCTCAACTCAATTATTTAGAACGCAGATTGATTATTTTCAATCTGCTTTTAAAGCATCTAGGGTACTATTTCCCTCATATATTTTAAGAGTAAAACTTCATGAGTGATTTTCCAATTCCAGTTGTAGCAGAGAATGTTTCGATACATCCTCGTTCCATTAAAGGTCGTTTCCGTAGCTTTAAATCAATTGTTTTATATCTTGGTTACGCCGTCTATTTCCTTTTACCGTGGATACCATGGAGTCGCCCAGTCGGTGCAAATCAAGCTGTCTTATTTGATATGGTGGCAAGAAAGTTCTATATCTTTGGCATGGTTATTTATGCACAGGATATTTTTTGGCTTGCGGCGTTACTTTTTCTTGCGGCTGTTGTTTTATTCTTCTCAACCGCGCTCGTCGGTCGCGCCTTTTGTGGTTATTTCTGTTTTCAGACATTATGGACAGATGCCTATCGAGAAATTGAAAAAGCCATTCAAGGTGATCGCGTTAAACGCATACGTCTTGATAAACAATCCTGGAACCTAGAAAAGATTGTAAAGAAAGGCTCTACCCATTTCTTTTGGTTGCTCTTATCATTGTGGACTGGCTTAACATTCGCTTTATATTGGGGTTATGCACCCGATATGGTAAAAGATTTCTTTACGGGTAATTCATCAACTGTTGTTTATGGTACTGCTTTCGGTTTAATGGTAACCACTTATATCGCTGCTGGTTTAATGCAAGAGAGTGTCTGTCAGCATATTTGTCCTTATGCACGTTTTCAAAGTGTAATGATTGATAAGGACAGTTTAATCCCTACCTACGATTATAATCGTGGTGAAATGAAAGAGGGTCGAGCAAAACCGATTAAAGTGCTTAAAACAATGGAATCACGACATGATGCAGGTGTGGGTGATTGTGTTGATTGTGGTTTATGTGTTCAAGTTTGCCCTGTAGGAATTGATATTCGTGATGGTATGCAATACGCCTGTATTCAGTGTGGTTTGTGTGTAGATGCCTGTGATTCTATTATGGATGCACGCGGATGGGATCGTGGACTGATACGGTATGAATCCGAAAATGGTTTAGAAACGGGTAAAACACACTTCTTTAAATTAAGAACATATGGCTACGGTCTCGCTACATTAGGCGCAATTAGCTTCTTAGTTTGGAGCATAAATGGCCATAAGATCATTGAAAGTACCGCGCGTCAAATCCGTAGTCCGCTTTATGTAACGTTGTCTGATGGAAAAATACTCAACAAATATGAATTGAAAGTCGTTAATAAATCTATGTTAGCATCTAGTTTTGACCTATCCTTAAAAGACTTACCTGATGCTCAGCTGGATACGGGTGCAATCAAAGATGTTTCTTTGAGACCTGATGAAAGACAGCGTATATTGATCAAAGTACGTCGTGATCCTGCAAAAAGTAGTTCAAAGCGAACTCGGTTTCAGTTTGTTCTTACGCCAAAAACAGGTGAAGTCAAAGAAACTATTTACATTGACTCACAATTTATAATTCCGTGATAACCCTAAGTATTACAATCGGGTATAACAACAGGGAATTACAACTTTTAAGTAAAACATATGAATAACTATCCATTATTAATGACCTTGGGCCTTGGCTCATTGCTCGCGTTCTTTTTGTATTTCATGCTCTTTAAGGTGATTCGTTGGGGCGGTACAATCTCTGCTGTCGCAACGGCGGCGCTTATGTTGCTAATTTATGTGCCTCTTTCAGTAATACATTGGGATGGTATTGATGTGTTTGCAATCCACTTTGCCTTTTTTATGATGATTCCTTACGGATTAGGCATTATTAACGGTGTACATGAAGAACGCCAAGCCATAGAGGGATCAAAATTTAATAAGAAAGGGATGCATTGGATTCCCGCTTTAATCATCACTTTTTTCATCTCAATAGCGGTGGTGGATAGTTTTATTATTTCATCTGCAACAAGCGGCTTAGATACGGGTTTATCTAAAATACTATTACCAAAGCCCGCCAGTGATGACATAAGTAATAACTTAAGTTCACAATTTACGGGCGCCGTTTCGAATGATCTGCAAGATGAAGAAAAGCAATTTGATAATTATGTAATCAAGCTTAACAAACAACGCGCGCGTGCTTGGAAAATAACCGGAGGCTGGGATAATCCACCATTGATCAATCAAGAAGAAGTGTTTCGTTTAGTCGCTAAAGATAAGTCTGGCGCACCTATAACTGGTGCTAAAGTCAGTGTAGAGTTTAGACGCGCATCGGCAAGAAAATACGATAAACTCTATGTGCTAGAAGAAAGCACCAAAGCGGGTAAAGGTAGCTACGCCATACGTGCAAAGTTACCGTTGGCAGGTTGTTGGTCAATGAAAGTATTAGTCATCAAAGGTGATGACGAACATGAAATTAAAGGCGAAACTGAAATATCAACGATGATTGATGGTAAACGTGTCACCCCCGCGTGTGCAGATGGCGAACCAGATATTGAAACAAAGCGTTCACGTTAGGGCCGGCTGCTTAGAGACTCAAAATAATGAGTGTTGATTGTTTTCATTGTGGTCTACCTGTACCAAAAACAGCCTCTTACACGGTTGAAATAAATAATAAAAAACAACCCATGTGTTGTATTGGCTGTCAGTCAGTCGCTCAAGCCATTGTCGAAAATAACCTTACTGACTTTTACAATCACCGCACCCAAAATTCCTCTAGACCTATCGAATTAATCCCAGAAGAATTAAAAGTCTACGATAACGAAGCCTTGCAAAAGAGTTTTGTAACCCTCGTAAATGACGGGCAAGGAGAGGGAGAAGGGAATAAAGGCTCGGTAAGAGAAGCATCGCTAATTCTTGAAGGAATCGTCTGTGCCGCCTGTGTGTGGCTTAACGAACGCCATGTTAAACAGCTAACGGGCGTGATTGATTTCCGCGTTAATTATTCTACCCATCGCGCCAGTCTTAAATGGAATAACGATCAAATAAAGCTGAGTGAAGTGTTAAACGCGATTACGGATATTGGCTACTTAGCGCACCCGTTTGATCCAGGGCGAATGGAAGTACTCCATAAAAAAGAAAAATCAGCCGCGCTTCGACGCATTGCATTAGCAGGCATCGGTATGATGCAGGTGATGATGCCCGCCATTGCTATTTATGCGGGCGAAGCGTCTGATATGTCGGTATCCATGCGTGACTTTTTACGTTGGATAAGTTTAATTATTACCACGCCCGTGGTGTTCTATTCAGCCAGCATCTTTTTCACATCGGCTTGGCGTGATTTAAAACGCGGCGTGTTTGGCATGGACGTGCCTGTGTCCCTTGCAATAGGCAGTGCTTATCTTGCCAGCGTCTGGGCAACCGTAACACACTCGGGGGAAATCTATTTTGATTCAGTGGTAATGTTTACCTTCTTCTTATTAATCGGACGCTTTTTCGAAATGGGCGCACGACACAAAGCAGGGCAGGTCGCCGATGCATTGGTTAGGCTTTTACCCGAAATCGCAACACGTATCGAAAAAAATGGACAACACAGCTCTATTCCACCCAACGAATTAGCCTTAAATGACCTGGTTTTGATTAAACCAGGGGAAATTATTCCCGCCGACGGAAACGTAATTGAAGGATTGAGTAGCACCAATGAATCGTTACTCACGGGCGAAAGCATTCCACTAATGAAAGAGGTTGGCGATTCGTTAATTGGTGGCACAACCAATATAGAAAGCCCATTGACAATGCGTGTCGATAAGCTGGGTGATAGCACTATTCTTTCATCTATAATTCGTTTATTAGATCGCGCCCAAAGTGAAAAGCCCGACCTTGCCAAGTTTGCAGATAAAAGTGCCGCATGGTTCGTGTTGTTACTACTGGGGATTGCATTAGCCGTGTTTGTCTATTGGTGGTTTACAGAACCGTCACAAGCATTCTGGGTCGCTTTATCGGTACTGGTGATAACCTGTCCTTGTGCTTTGTCGCTCGCAACCCCCGCCGCATTAACTGCCGCGACTGGCAATCTAACAGAAAAAGGCGTTCTAACCACGCGCGGACATGCCTTAGAAACGCTTGCCAAAATCACCCATGTCATCTTTGATAAAACTGGAACACTCACCCACGGACGTTTAAAAGTAACTGATATTAAATTGCTGGGGTCACTTTCTAAAAAAGCGTGTGAGGCTATTTCATCTGGCTTAGAAAAGTCATCAGAACATCCTTTAGCCCAAGCTATTATGAAACTATCGGATAATCCCACGACACTGCTTCAACTCAAAAGTGTTACAGGCAATGGTGTTGAGGGCTTATTGAATGATAAAAAATACCGTATTGTAACTAAAGGTTATGTCTCGAGCCTTGTAAATAAAAATGCAGATAAGCATCATCATCTTCCAGAAAACAATCATCCCTCCGAATCATCCAGCCTTTTAAGTACACTCTATCTAGGAACAGAAAATGAATGGCTGAGTGTTTTCAGTTTAGAAGATGAAATACGAGAAGAAGCAAAAGAAACAATACAACAATTACAATCCATGCATATCAAAGTGAGCTTATTAAGTGGCGACACCCAAACAATGGTCGATAGCGTTGCAGAAACATTAGGCATTGACCACAAAAATGCCAAAGGGCAACTATTACCCGCCGATAAACTAGAAGCAGTACAACAATTACAATCACAAGGCGACATCATCGCCATGATTGGTGATGGCGTAAACGATGCGCCCGTACTGGCCGCCGCCAATGTGTCCGTCGCAATGGGAAAGGGTTCGCAACTCGCTCAAGCCAGTGCAGACATGGTTTTATTATCAGATAATTTAGCCCAATTACCCTACGCGATTAAACTATCAAAACGGATGCAATCGGTTGTATATCAAAATTTTAGCTGGGCAATTTTATATAATATTATCGCAATACCCATCGCCGCAATGGGCTGGATTGCACCGTGGATGGCTGCGATTGGTATGTCTATGAGTTCGTTAATTGTAGTTTTGAATGCATTGCGATTGAAGTAAATTAAATGATCGAATGAGATATTAGTAATTTCTTGAATACGCATGTAGATAAGTATATATTCATCGGCGTCTATCAGGCTTCTGGATAAGAAAGACACAACGTATCCAGATCACCAAAAAAATAGAATCTTCGGATAATTACAAATGCTCCTTTTCAGTAAAAAGAACATATCTTTTAAGCATAAATAACTAATATAGATCAGAACTTATGAATACACAGACCTTAGATAATTCAGCGTCACTTATCACTAGCATGAAAGGCGCTCAGCTGTTTATGCGTATTATTGCCTTCACCATCATTTTTGCACATACAGCCGTTATCGGCGCACCCACCATTGATGCGATTAAGGGTGAGTTGAGTAAAGAAACTGCTCCAGAGAAAAGCCCTGAAACAGAGCTCTCAGAAAGCTTTGTTAGCGCAATTGAAAAAATGGCGTTACTTAAACAGCTTCGCAGAGAAGATAAAGACACCGATGCAGTGATAGGTGATTTAAAAACACTAAGCTCACGCATAAAAGAATTAGATAAAACCGTCTTAGAAAACTTCGACAAGGTTAAAGTTGATATAACAGAAAAGAAGCTAGATGCCGTGATACTAAAACGCCATACTGATATGGTGAATCATTATAAAAAGAACAATAAAGACTTTATGGCACTGCTGGAGAAAGAGACCAAAACAGGTTTTGTGGCAGATATTGTGCGAGGTGTGAATAACTTAATGGGTGATAATGAAGTCACACCCGATGAAGCCGCAGGTAATGCAGTAAGTGATGGAAAAACAACCTTTACTACCAATGACTTTAAACGATCACATCAAGAATTCGACCCTAATAACCTGCCCACCAAAGCCTTACAACCCGATAAAGATGACGAGTCACAACTAAAGGATACCAAAAATGATTATTACAACGAATAAAACAGAGGTGTATTATGCCTCATAACACACCACCCCTAAGCCCTAAGCGATCTATAATAGTAGACGTACCTATGTCTACCTCTGAAGCCCTTAGTGTCGTAATACAAGCCCTTACAGGTGCCGCTGGTCCTAAGATGATCAGAG
>DQUJ01000006.1 GCA_015662325.1 Leucothrix mucor
CTAACCCAGGCGATTGGGAGAGGTTTTTCAGATATCAAATGTTTTATAAACCCCCGTTTCTCTGGTAAAGAGAGTAGTAGTGACAACTTAATTCCTAATAATGATTTAACTTAACTACTTTTTCTTAGGTAAATAAATATCTGTACAAGTCCCTTCTGCCACTTCTGCCGCAAAATTAAGTGTTTCAGACAAAGTAGGGTGCGGATGTACCGTTAAACCAATATCTTCAGCATCTGCACCCATTTCTAAGGCTAAAACGGCTTCTGCGATTAACTCACCTGCGTTTGTGCCAACAATGCCTGCGCCGATTAATTGTCCGGTTTCTTTACTGAACAGAACTTTAGTCATGCCTTCGTTGCGCCCGATACTTAAGGAACGTCCGCTGGCTGCCCATGGGAATGCACCTTTTTCGACTTCGATGCCTTCGGCTTTACATTCATCTTCTGTTTTACCCATCCATGCGATTTCAGGGTCGGTGTAGGCGACTGAGGGGATGGCGCGCGCGTCAAAGAATGATTTATGACCTGCGATGTTCTCGGCGGCTGTTTTACCTTCATGAGTCGCTTTGTGTGCGAGCATCGGCTGACCGACGATATCACCGATAGCGAAGATATGATCAACGTTGGTACGTTGTTGTTTGTCTACGTCGATAAAGCCGTATTCATTGACTGTAACGCCTGCTTTGTCGGCATCAATCAGTTGTCCGTTGGGGCTACGACCGATTGAAACCAGTACACGGTCGAATGTATCGGATTCTGGAGCGCCTTTTTTAGAGCCTACCTTTGTCGAACCAGAGCCTCCCTCAAACTTACACACTAAACCTTTTTTGGTCGACTTGATTTCTGTGACTTTAGTATTTAAGAATATATTTTCATACTTTTTCTTTATGCGACGCTCAAGAGGTCGAACAATATCGCGGTCAGGGCCAGGCATTAAGTCAGGACCTAATTCGACTACAGTGATGTCAGTACCCAGCGCATCGTAAACAGTTGCCATTTCTAAGCCGATAATACCACCGCCAACCACTAACATGCGTTTTGGCACTTCTTCTAGTTCTAGCGCATCGGTAGAATCCATTACGCGGGGATCATCCCATGGAATGAAAGGCAGTTTTGTGACGCGAGAACCTGCGGCGATAATGCAGTTATCAAAGCCTATGGTCGTTTTAGTGCCATCATCTGCTTCTACTTCAATAGTATTTGCAGAAGTGAACTTTCCGTAGCCATGAACGATGGTGACTTTACGTTGTTTAGCGAGTGCTTTTAAACCACCAGTGAGCTTTTTAACAATACCCGATTTATAATCGCGCACTTTATCAATTTCGATTTTAGGCTTATTGAACGTAACACCTAAATGATCGGCTTCTGCCGCTTCATTAATCACCTGCGCGGTATGTAAAAGCGCTTTTGATGGGATACAACCGACGTTTAAACACACACCACCGATATTAGGGTAACGTTCGATTAAGATAACATTTAAGCCTAGATCAGCGGCACGGAAAGCAGCGGTGTAACCACCTGGGCCAGAACCTAGAACGACTAATGACGCGTGTTGGTCTGCTTTTCCATCGAAATTTGAGGCTGTTGGTGTTTCTACTGTTTTATTTTCTTGTGCTAGTTCTTTTTCAGCTGATGAAGTTGTGTTTTCTGCACCTGCTGCACTTGAAGATGCACTGCTGGATTCTTCAAGCATTGCAATTAAACTGCCTTGTTTGACTTTATCGCCTACGGCAACTTTTATATCGGTAATTACTCCCGCTGTTGGCGAAGGGATTTCCATCGACGCTTTGTCGGATTCAACTGTGATCAGAGAATCTTCTGCTTGGATGGAATCTCCTTTACTAGCGAGAACTTCAATGACTTCGACTTCGTCAAAATCGCCAATATTGGGAATGTTTATTTCGATTATATTGCTCACGGTTTAAATCTCTTTTAGTTCGCTCCACTTAGCAAGGGGAGGGTTAGGGAGGGGATAGAGGTTGTGAGGTTTCTACGCTCTCCCAGCCTCTCCCTACTAGTGGGTGTTGCAAAAGAAAAATCGTAGGTGGGTGCTGAGATTGCGAAGCCCAACAAATAGCGACGTGTTGGGCTTCGTTCCTCAGCACCAACCTACAAAATGCACTTCTTTACACCATCATCCTGCGTATATCACTCAACATTTTACTCAAATGCGACGTAAATCTAGCACCATCCGCTCCATCAATCACTCTATGATCATAGGACAGCGACAGCGGTAACACCAGTCTCGGTTCAAATTCTGTGCCGTTCCAAACGGGTTGCATTTTAGAACGCGAAACACCTAAGATTGCCACTTCTGGCGTATTCACAATCGGCGTAAACTTTGTGCCACCAATGCCACCTAAGCTAGAAATGGTAAAACAGCCACCTTGCATATCCGATGGTTTAAGTTTTTTATCACGTGCTTTAAGAGCAAGTTCGCGAATCTCTTGTGATATTTCCACTAATGATTTTTGATCGGCTTCACGAATCACGGGTACAACTAATCCATTGGGTGTATCGACTGCGACACCGATATTAAAGTATTTCTTTAAGATTAAGTTTTCACCCGTCGCATCTAAAGAGCTATTGAAACGCGGGAAGGCTTTAAGCGATGCCACGACCGCCCAGATAATGAAAGCTAAAGGCGTAATCTTGATGCCTTCTTTTTCCATTTCTTTACCCATTTGTTTACGGAAAGCTTCCATATCGGTGATGTCGGCTTCATCAAACTGGGTTACGTGCGGTACAGTTACCCAACTGCGATGTAAAAATTCGCCTGTAAGTTTATTGATTTTAGATAATGACTGGTTTTCGGTTTCACCAAACTGGCTGAAATCAATCTCGGGCATGGGTTTAATGCCTAACGATGTGTTACTGCCACCCGATGCTAACGACTTTTTAACGAAGCTTTTAATGTCATCTCTATTAATGCGTCCTTTGCGACTAGAGCCTTCAACATTACCTAAATCAACACCGAGTTCACGCGCGAATTTTCGCACCGAAGGACTGGCATACGCTTTGCTGAAACGGACTTCATCAATTTTTGCGGTGGGTGAAGGTTTATCACCAGAGGCTTTTCCAGGTGATACTTTTGCAGGTGTCGATTTAGCTGGTGCCATTTGTTCGTGTTGCTTAGGCTTCTTCTTAGCATTTGCAGGCTCAGCAACGTTTTCGATAACTTTATCAACAGATTCTGTATCTGTTTCTGCAGATGGATTATCGCTGACTTCCATCATCAAAATCACGCCACCTTGAGCAATATTATCGCCCAAGGCTACTTTAAGCTTGATGATTTTACCTGCTTCACTGGAAGGTATTTCCATTGAGGCTTTATCCGATTCAACCGTAATTAGAGAATCTTCTACTTGGACTTGATCACCTTCTTCTACTAAAAGCTCAATCACTTCAACCGAATCAAAATCACCAATATCGGGCACTACTATTTCTTTTATTGTCATTTTAAGTGCCTCCTTTATGCCAGTAATGGGTTAGGTTTATTGGTGTCGATGCCGTATTTTTTTATTGCTTCGGCAACCTTTCCTGCTGGCATCGAGCCTTCATCTGCTAATGCTTTCAGTGCGGCTATAACAACGTGATGTGCATTCACTTCAAAGTGAGAACGTAATTCTTTACGGGTATCACTACGACCAAAACCTTCTGTGCCTAATACGGTATAAGAGCTAGGCATCCATTCTCTGATTTGTTCTGGGTACTGTTTAATGTAATCCGTTGCCGCAATTGCAGGGCCACGATGACCTTTAAGTTGCTGTGTTACATACGGTGTTTTTGCATCGTCTAAAGGATGTAAACGATTCCAACGTTCTACATCTTGTGCCTCACGTGCCAGTTCATTAAAGCTGGTACAACTCCAAATATCAGAATCAACACTCCAATCTTTTTCTAGCAATTCAGCCGCGCTAATCACTTCACGCAAGATCGTACCCGATCCCATCAACTGCACTTTCTTCTTCTTTTTACCGCCGCTTTTCAATAAATACATACCTTTAATAATGCCTTTTTCGACACCTTTTGGTAGGGCAGGTTGTACGTATGATTCATTCATCGCGGTGATGTAGTAATACACATCTTCTTGCGCAGAATACATGCGCTTCATACCATCATGAATGATGATCGCCATTTCGTAAGCAAAGGTTGGATCATAACTAATACAGTTAGGAATCAACCCCGCTTGTACCATGCCGTGTCCATCTTGATGTTGCAAACCTTCGCCAGCCAATGTGGTACGACCCGCTGTTGCGCCAATTAAAAAGCCACGTGAACGACAGTCGCCCGCCGCCCATGCCAAGTCACCAATACGTTGGAAACCAAACATTGAATAATAAATATAGAAAGGAATCATATTTACGCCGTGCGTACTGTAAGCAGTCGCGGCGGCTATCCATGATGAGAATGCGCCGGCTTCGTTGATGCCTTCTTCAAGAATCTGACCCGTTTTATCTTCTTTATAGAACATCACTTGTTCTTTATCTTGTGGCTCGTATAACTGACCGACAGATGAGAAAATACCAAGCTGACGGAACATGCCTTCCATACCAAAAGTACGTGCTTCATCTGGCACAATCGGCACAACGTATTTACCCATTTTTTTATCACGTGTAATCAGTGTTAATAAACGCACAAATGCCATTGTTGTAGACATTTCACGATCACCCGAACCTTCGAGCAAGGATTTGAAAATATCTAAAGGTGGCACTTCTAATGGCGCTGCAGCACTTGTTCGAACCGGTAATGAGCCACCTAGTTTTTTACGTTGATCCAGCATGTATTTGCGTTCTGGGCTATCTGCATCGGGGCGATAATAGGTTGCTGCACCCGCTTCTTCATCACTTAATGGAATATTGAAACGATTTTTATAATCGATCATTTCATCTTCACTGAGTTTTTTCTGTGAGTGAGTACGGTTTTGTCCTTCACCCGCTGATCCCATGCCGTAACCTTTTACGGTATGCGCCAAAATAACGGTGGGTTGATCTTTATGATTTACCGCCGAATCGTATGCAGTATAAACTTTATGAGGATCGTGTCCGCCACGGTTTAAACGCCAAATATCATCATCCGACATTTTTTCGACCATTGCGGCTAATTCTGGATATTTACCGAAAAAATGTTTGCGCACATACGCGCCGTCTTTGGCTTTGTAGTTTTGGAATTCGCCATCGACCACTTCAAGCATACGTTTTTTAAGAAAGCCGTCTTTATCTTTCGCTAATAACGGATCCCAATAAGAACCCCACAGCACTTTAATTACATTCCAACCTGCGCCACGGAAAACCGCTTCTAATTCTTGAACGATCTTGCCATTACCACGTACTGGGCCATCCAGACGTTGTAGATTACAATTTACAACCCATGTTAGATTATCTAAGTTTTCACGACCAGCTAATGAAATTGCGCCGAGTGTTTCTGGCTCGTCGACTTCACCATCACCGACGAATGACCAAACACGACGATCTTTCGTATCAGCCAAACTACGGTGTTGTAAATACTTCATAAAACGTGCTTGGTAAATAGACTTGATGGGGCCAAGACCCATCGACACAGTTGGGAACTGCCAATAATCGGGCATCAACCAAGGGTGAGGGTAAGATGATAAGCCAGGCTTGTCGGCTTCTTGTCGAAACAGATCAAGCAACTCTTCATCAAAACGCCCTTCCAAATAAGAACGTGCGTAAATACCGGGTGTGATATGCCCTTGGAAATAGATTAAATCGCCGCCGTTATTGGGTGTGGGTGCTTTCCAGAAATGATTGAAGCCCACATCGTATAAGGTCGCTGATGATGCAAACGATGCAATGTGGCCGCCTAATTCAGAACTCTTACGATTGGCGCGTACAACCATCGCCGCCGCGTTCCAACGGATGAAAGAGCGGATTCGACTTTCAATCGCTAAATCACCGGGGTTGGCTTTCTCTAGATGCGTTGGAATGGTATTAATATAAGCGGTGTTGGCAGAATAGGGCAGATTAGCACCGTTATGACGGGCATTATCTATAAGTTGCTCTATTATATAATGCGCGCGTTCGACACCATCTGATTCGATGATTGCTTCTAAAGCTTCTGTCCAATCTAAAGTTTCTTGAGGATCAATATCAATCGGGTTGTTCTTAGCCATAAATTTTCCAACACGTTAGTTGTTATTTTAGTATTCCAAATGTATCTAACTATTCTAACATTTTTAGCCTGAATATCAACAGAATGAGAAAGTTTAAAATAATCAACTGAAAAAACAGTCACTTACACGGCAAGAATAAATAATTTAGATGTTGAGGGGTATGATTAATAGTCAATTTTTTCTTTTTTAGCATTTCAATCTATAAGATAATCGAAACAGTTCTTGTAGGTTGGTGCTAAGCTTGCGAATCCCAACAAACGCCGCTATGTTGGGCTTTGTTCCTCAGCACTAACCTACAGCTTACCAAATAGGGACGCTAAATAGCGTGGGTTTTTGTGCCTCTTTTTCAGTGAGTTATGTATTTAAATA
>DQUJ01000145.1 GCA_015662325.1 Leucothrix mucor
ATGGCGAGATAAAAAATAACGTAATTTCACCTGTTTTTCTTAAAAAATGAGGCTAATAGAGGGCTATTGAGCGAATTTTTAGGGAAAACAAAGGGGGGGGGCTCATGCAAAGGTCTCATCAAGGATGATTTAAAACACTTGTAATGCATTAAAAAAAGGGGGTAGAAAAAAATGAGCCTAGACCGTTTCAGCGGTCTAGGCTCTAACTTACTTGATCACATATCAAGAAAAAAGACATTGTTATGAATAAATGCCTAACTTAATGAAAGCAAAACATATGCCAACATTAACCCAAAGAACAATAATACTTTACTTATCATATACTTAATTTATTGCAAAAATAACATCAACACTCTTCTTCGCAATTGACACAAATACGCATCATTAAAGTGCAGGGTTATCTAGCTATCACCTGATTTGTGCAAAGCACTTTTATATAACACTCAATTGATCTGCAAACAGCCACTTACCTTTAAAAAGCTTTGAGTTTTGTTTGGCACAGATATTGCTTCATCAGTAATAAATAGTTATATGTATGGAGTTACATCATGAATCAAAGCACCAAACAAAACCTAGTCCTAATCGGCAACGGCATGGCGGGAATGCGCACCGTTGAAGAATTATTAAAGCTAGAACCAGAAAAATACACTATCACAGTGTTTGGTGACGAGCCTTACGGTAACTACAACCGCATCATGCTCTCCCCTGTTTTAGCCAATGAAAAAACGCTTGAAGAAGTGATGCTCAATGACGATGCTTGGTATAAGGATAATAATATCCGGTTCGAAAAAGGCAAAAAAGTTACTGAAATTAACCGTACTAAAAAGGAAGTGACAGCAGAAGACGGTACGGTTGTTCCTTACGATAAGCTTTTGATTGCGACCGGCTCAACTTCGTTTATGTTACCGCTACCCGGCGCAGATAAATACGGCGTGATTGGTTTTCGTGATGTAAAAGATGTCGATACCATGATCGAAGCGGCAGAGCATTATAAAAAAGCGGTGGTGATCGGTGGTGGTTTACTGGGTCTTGAAGCAGCCAACGGTTTAATGAAGCAAGGCATGGATGTAACGGTTGTGCATATCATGGATACTTTAATGGAGCGTCAATTAGATGCACCCGCCGCTAAACTGCTGCAAAAGTCTTTAGAAGAAAAAGGCATGACGTTCCTTATGGATCATCAGACCGAAGAGATTTTGGGTAATGAACGTGTTACAGGCTTGAAGTTCACTGACGGTACAAGCGTCGATGCGGATTTATTAGTCATGGCAGTCGGTATTAAGCCCAATTTTGAACTGGCACAATCAGCGGGCTTGCATTGCGAGCGCGGCATTGTTGTGAGTGACACGATGCAAACCTTTGACCCTAATATTTATTCAGTGGGTGAATGTGTGCAACATCGTGGTGCAACCTATGGTTTAGTTGCACCCTTATTTGAGCAAGCAAAAGTTGCCGCAAACCACTTGGCAGAAATAGGTTTTGCACGCTATGAAGGCACGGTGACATCTACCATGCTTAAAGTCACAGGCGTTGATTTATTCTCGGCAGGTGATTTCCACGGTGATGACGATACCGATGAATTACTCTTCCATGACGTTGCTAGCGGTAGCTACAAAAAATTAATATTACGCGACAATGTCATTATTGGTGCTTGTTTATACGGCGATACCATTGATGGCACGTGGTACTTCCAAATGATGAAGGATGAAACCAATATTTCGGACTTTCGCAGTACCGTACTATTTGGTCAAGCGCACTTGGGCGATGCGGGTCACGGTGATGAAACCCGTGTAGCGGCGATGGCAGATGATGCGGAAATTTGTGGTTGTAACGGTGTGACCAAATGTGAAATTGTTGACAGTATTGTTGAAAACAAATTATTTACACTCGATGGTGTACGCGAACATACCAAAGCATCGTCTTCCTGTGGTTCTTGTACTGGTTTGGTTGAATCATTATTGGCGCATACCTTAGGTGGCGACTATTCCTCTGCA
>DQUJ01000009.1 GCA_015662325.1 Leucothrix mucor
AAGAAAACCTTAATCGGAAACAATATTGATATTTAATAATGCGTTTGTCAATTTTTAAATTATTTTTAAGGTTATTCAGCAGATAGCTTTACTTGAAAAACTTAAATTACTACAGCGCTAACCATTCAGCTGCAATAGTCTCACCCGTTAAATGTTGAATAGAATCATGGGCATTATCTTTAAATTTTTGTTGCATTGCTTCATCGTAATAAAGCGTATCCATCGCTTGTTGTAATGCACCTCCGTTTTCGTTTTCTACTAGCAAACCATTTTTATCATTGATAACTATCTCACGCGGCCCCGTTGGACAATCAGTTGCAATCACAGGGCATTTCAATGCAAGGGCTTCTATCAACACCATTGGAAATGCTTCGGTTCGGCTCGAAAGTGTTAGGAACTTAGCGTTGGCAAGATAAGGGAAAGGGTTATGCTGGGTGCCTGCTAAATGCACTTTACCTTGCATATTTAATCGTTCAATCTGCGCTTCTAATTCGGGTCTAAGATCACCATCACCGATAATGACAAGATCACACTCTTGCTGCATTTTGCTTTTGGAAAAGGCTTCAATCAGTAAATCAAATCGTTTCACTTCATGGAAACGACCGAGCGCCACAATATAAGGTTTACCATGCTGGTAAGGTGTTACTGCTTGGGCATTGATGTCTTCAATATCAACAGGATTATAAATACGCGAAACATTTTTTAAGGAGAAATCTGTGCGCAGTATTGTGGCAACATCTTCTGATACAGCAATTACATTTTTTACACGATGATAGGTTAGCTTGACTAAAGTAGATTCAAAAAAACTTAACTCACGTGGATTACAATGAACCGATAATGCGGCATCTTTAAATGCCATTGCTGTTGGAAAGTTTGCCGTTTCCATAAAGCCATAGACATGATCAAATTGTTCTTTTTTGATTAACTTACGTAATTTGTAAGTACGCTTAAATACATTAAATACTTTACCGGGAATCGTTTTTTTCTGCGGACAGTCTAAGTGAATTAATTCACCCGGCATTTCGTAATGAATTTCGTCATCTTGAAAAATAATCAGGCTGACTTCATTGTTTTTCGCTAATGCTTGAGCAAGGTTGATTGCGACGCGTTGCCCTCCACCTAAATCAAGGTCGGCGATGACGATGGCTATTTTTTTCATTATGGTTTCTTTTATTTATTAGATTGAATATATGCTTAAATTTTAAGCAGTTTACGAACGATTATCAATCATTTGGGGATGAGACGCATTGAGTAGCAGATAAAAGAAATTAAAA
Organism: Leucothrix mucor; assembly: GCA_015662325.1. The sequence continues at coordinate 1,275 of DQUJ01000009.1, forward strand.
ATAAAGTTTAAAACCAATTTTATTTAACCAGACTTTTTCTTGTATTAAATCAGCCTCCAGTAAAGCCTGCTCTCCAATATCTTTTGAAAATTTAATATGCAAACTATCAACACCGCCTTCTACTACGGGTAAAATATCATCTGTGTCGATTCTAGCGCGATGCAATAAGACCGCAATACGCAATAAAATACTTAGGTAGCGCGCTATTTTTTGCTCATCTTCTGGCAAACTGTCAAACGCATCTTCTTCTAATTTCTTACGGTGTGTTTTGACCAACAGCGCAATTAAATATTGTCTACGCCGCGCAAAACCTGGAATATCCGCATATTTAAGCATATGCGCGCCCTGTAGGTGGTATTTATCATGAGTAATACTCATCCCAATCTCATGCAAACAGGCCGCCCAGCGTAATGATCGACGCGATTTTTTAGGGATTCCCCAATCTTTGCGTACTTGTTTAAAACAATGTAATGCCGTTATTTCTATACGGTTTGCATGATCAATATCTATTTGAAAACGCTGCATTAAATCTTGCACACTTCGGTCACGCACATCTTCGTGTTGAATGCGCCCAATCATATCGTGCAGCAGACCTTCGCGTAATGCGCCGTCGGATACCGTCATCCGTTTAATGTTAAGTGATTTAAAAATAGAAATAAGTATCGCTAAACCACCCGCAAAAACGGGGGCACGTTCTGCTTTTAAGCCGGGTAATTCAATATTTTCTATATTTCCTATCGCGATGAGTTTGTCTCGAATAGTGACCATCGCATCCAAAGTAATACCAAATTTCTCTAGCTCAAATTCTTGAATAATGGCTCTAACCGCTTTAATCGTGCCAGAAGAACCGATAGCAAATTTCCAGTTACCTTCATGGTAACTTTTTTGAATCGGCATGATTTCTAATCGCAACGCGGTATCGGCTGTTTGCCATTTATCTGCACCCAAATCACCGTCTATAAAAAAACGTTGAGTCATGCTGACAGAACCAATATTTAAACTTTCTAGCTTGAGTGGTTCAAACTTTTTGCCGATGATAAATTCGGTACTACCACCGCCAATATCAATGACTAATTGCCGCCCTTCATCATCCGAAAGTGTATGTGATACGCCAAGATAAACTAAACGGGCTTCTTCATGACCGGGAATGATTTCGATACGATGCCCTAAGGCTTTATTGGCTTTTTCAAGAAAGGCACGAGAGGCCTTCATGGTACGCAATGTATTTGTGCCTGCTGCCCTGACAGCACTCGCATCTAAGTGCCGAATACGATCACCAAAGCGTTGCAAGCAATTCAACGCGCGTTGCCCAACTTCTTCGTTAAGATTAAGCTTAGCATCCAGCCCGCCGCGTAAACGCACCATTTCTTTCATTTGATCTATGATCGAAATATTGCCGAGCTCATCGACTCGCGCAACCACCATATGAAAACTATTAGAGCCCAGATCAACCGCCGCTATCATCTCTGGATAGCCTTCTTGGTCATCTATATTAGCGCTTCCGCTTTCATTACTGTTTTTCAGATTGTTGTGTACTTCCATAGAACGCAACCATACCGCGCAATAAGTTAAGAGGCAATCCTAAGCATTAGATATATTTAGATTATTTTTCTTTTTGATGATCTGGAACGGGATCATAACCACCTTCATGCCATGGGTGACATTTTACAATCCTGCGACTGCCTAACCACGCGCCTTTAATAGCACCGTGTTTCTCAATCGCTTGATGGGTATAGCAAGAACAGGTCGGCTCAAAACGACAACTGCTACCTAAGACAGGGCTTAGAAATAGTTGATAAGCTCGGATTATTTTAAGTAGTAACCATTTCATTTGATAGTTGCTTCACTATTTGCCGTAAAGCTCTTTTGGATCAATTAATGGCTCGGAATCAATTTTTAATTGATCACCCTCTACCACTTGATAGAAACAACTGCGTCTACCCGTGTGGCACGCTGGGCCAGTTTGATCAACCAGTAGCAATAACGTATCGCTATCGCAATCAACCCGAAATTCTTTCAGCATTTGCACCTGCCCAGAGCTTTCGCCTTTACGCCAAAAAGCTTGACGAGAACGCGACCAGTAACACACACGCCCCGTTTTTAACGACTCTTGAATAGACGCTTTATTCATCCATGCCATCATTAACACTTCGTTGGTGTCGTGTTGTTGGGCAATAGCGGGGATTAGGCCGTCATTGTTGTATTTTAGGTTATTGATCCACATAGTTTCCTAACAGTTGCTTCTGAATGATGTGATTTTTGTTCGCCTGCTAGGCGCATTATTCAGGAGTAACTAGATGATCTTCCCCGGCTCTTTACGTTCATACCCCGCTTTATCACAGCGCGCTAAGTAATCACTCCAGTGCTCGTCGTATTTATCACCTAAGTCGCGCAATAAACCCCAATCGTAGATGCCACTGTTGTGGTTATCATCAAAGCCTATTTTGATCGCATAATGACCTATTGGCTCAATGTCTTTAATATTGACGTTTTCTTTACCGAGCTGCAATGTCTCTTGCCCTGGCGCGTGTCCGCGAACTTCTGCGGAAGGTGAATACACACGTAAATATTCACAGGGTAAATTGTGTACTACGTCATCGGGCCATGTTAATTCAAGTACCCGTGATTTCTGGTGTAGGGCTATATTTGTTGGTGTCATAATAAATCCAATAATTTGTTTATGGCATGATTGTAACGCATGCCAACGTGTTTGAAATAAACCTTACAGAATGTAACGGCTCAAATCTTCATCTTCTATTAAATCACCCAACACATCATCCACCATTTTTGCATCGACAGTAATGTCATCGGTACAATCAGGCGCACAATATAGCACTTCTTCCAATAGGCGTTCTACCACCGTATGTAGACGCCTTGCGCCTATATTTTCGGTTTGCTCGTTGACTTGAAAAGCTGTTTCGGCAATACGTTGGATACCATCATCGGTAAATTCAACTTTAACGCCTTCTGTCGCAAGTAAGCCTTGGTATTGCTCCGTTAATGACGCATCTGGCTCGACTAGAATGCGTTTGAAATCATCTGCAGTTAATGCCCCTAATTCAACACGAATCGGTAAACGACCTTGTAATTCTGGTATCAAATCAGAGGGTTTAGCCAAATGGAATGCACCCGAAGCTATAAATAAAATATGATCGGTTTTGATAATGCCGTGCTTGGTTGTTACCGTACTGCCTTCAATTAAGGGCAGTAAATCACGTTGCACACCCTCGCGTGAAACGCCTGCGCCACCGGACTCACCTTTTTGTATCACTTTGTCGATTTCATCTAAAAAGACAATGCCATTTTGTTCTACATTTTCCAACGCCTGTGTTTTTAAGTCTTCGGTGTTGATCATTTTATGCGCTTCTTCTTCGGCAAGTTCTTTGAGCGCATCTTTAATCTTTAATTTACGTTTTTTGGTTTTACCCTTACCCATATTTTCGAACATGCCTGAAAGTTGGCTTGCCATATCTTCCATACCTGGCGGTGTCATAATTTCGACACCAACGGGGCTTGCGGCTACTTCTATTTCTATTTCTTTATCGTCTAGTTTGCCTTCGCGTAGTTTTTTACGGAATTTTTGACGGGTTGAATTGGTATCTACTACCTGTTCAACTGGGTTTCCCCCGCCTCTTTCTTCATCCATACCAAACCACTCAGCATCTTCTGTCTCGGATTTTGGACGAGGAATTAAAATATCCAACACACGGTCTTCTGCCGCATCTTCCGCACGATTTTTAACCTTTTTAACTTCTTGCTCACGCGTTAATTTAACCGCTATATCCGCCAGATCACGAATAATTGAATCCACCTCTTTACCCACATAACCCACTTCGGTAAATTTGGTAGCTTCCACCTTTATAAAGGGCGCATTCGCTAGCTTTGCCAAACGTCGCGCAATTTCTGTTTTGCCCACACCTGTTGGTCCAATCATTAAGATATTTTTTGGGGTGACTTCTTGGCGAAGTTCGTCACCTAGTTGCTGTCTACGCCACCGATTACGTAACGCAATCGCTACCGCACGCTTTGCGTTATCTTGCCCGATAACGTGTTTATCCAACTCTTGAACGATTTCTCTTGGGGTCATTGACATGATTTTTTCTCTTTAACTTATCTTTTATAATTTATTTTGGCTAGGTCTTTAATCGCGCAGAGTATTTATAATTCGCTTTAGCACAAGGCATCTTTGCACGGAGAATGTGAGCATATAATAAATATGTGACCATTCGAGTACAAAGATAACGCAGAGCTAGAGTGAAGTATGAATGCTCTGTGCCGTTAAAGTTCTTCTATGGTGCGATTGTGGTTGGTATAAATACAAATATCGCCCGCAATACCCAAGCTTTTTTCGACAACTTCGCGCGCTGATAATTCAGTATTATCTAATAATGCTCTTGCTGCCGATTGTGCAAACGGCCCACCTGAACCGATTGCAATAAGATTATCTTCTGGGTCAATCACATCACCGTTACCTGTAATTACTAACGACGTTTCTTTATCGGCTACGGCTAGCAATGCTTCGAGTTGACGCATACCTCTATCGGTTCGCCAGTCTTTAGCAAGTTCAATCGCGGCACGTGTTAAGTTGCCATTGTATTCGTGTAGCTTGGCTTCAAATTTTTCAAACAGGGTAAACGCATCGGCTGTTCCACCTGCAAAACCTGCAATCACTTTATCATCGTATAAACGACGCACTTTTCGTGCATTGCCTTTCATAATGGTATTACCCAGCGAGACTTGTCCGTCGCCACCTATTACAACTTTTCCGTTACGGCGCACGGATAAGATGGTTGTTCCTCGATATTGTTCCATTATTTGTTATTCCGAGTTGGTTTGTTATAAACGATTGGGATTAAGTATAATCTTTTCAAGATTTATTTTTAGATTCCTTTCTGATTTTAGCTACTGCTTGCTCCCAATTTTTGCCATCAAATTGAGTTAAATCATAATTTTCTGTTTGCACATCAAAATCATCTAAGCAACGCACGTTAACACTAACCATCTTAGGATCAAACCGTGGATGGCTGAATGAATGTATCCCGCAATACTTGCAAAATAGATGTTTCGCCTCTTTACTATCAAATTGATAAAGCGTTAGATCATCTTCGCCCGATAATAATTTAAAATTTTCTTGAGAAATACGATGATGCAAAGACCCTTTTTTACTGCAAATAGAACAATTACATTGAGTAATGGATGATAGGTCCATTCTTGCTTTAAACGTCACCACGCCGCAATGGCAGCTTCCATGATAGGTTTTCATTCTATAGTCCTGAGCTTTGTTCGTTTCTTTGGGCTTACGGTAACTGTTCGAGCTATTACATAATAACGTATATCTGGCGCATAAAAAAAGGCACCCGAAGATGCCTTTTAATCAATCCAATAAATCAACCATGAAACAATGGATAACTAATCGCTAGAGAAATTGTTTATCTCACAAACCTGATAAATAACCTGCAATAGCCGCAATCTCTGCTTCAGAAACAGATGCCATTATTCCTTTCATAACTGCGCTCTGACCATTGCTTCTAGCACCGCTTTTAATATCCGTCATTTGAGTGGTTATATATTCTGTACTCTGCCCTGCAATTCTAGGGTAAAGCGGCATAATAGGTGATTTTGCATCTGCACCATGACACGCAACACAACCTTTTGAAACATAAAGTGCGGCGCCGTCACCAGTTGCTGGCGCTGTGGCAACTTCTACTGCAGCAACAGCGGCGGCTACTGGAGCGACAGTTTCGACAGTTTTTGGTGCCACTGGAGTCGTTTCTTCCACTGCTTGAGGCTCTTGATTTTTAACTAATAACTCCACTCGACGTGCTTCTTTACCAGAACCTGAACCTGTTGTTTCCATTGGCTTTTCAAGTTTTATAGCATCTTCTGGCAAACCAGAATCCGTTAATAATTTAGCAACTGCTTGTGCACGTTTCTTTGAAATCTCTGCATTTGCATCTGCGCTACCTGTTGCATCATGAAAACCAGAAATGACGACCATCGTCTTATCATTATTTTTAACGTAATCAACTAACTGGGAAACATCCGTATTTGCAGGAAGTGCTGTACTGCCCGTATCAAAATATAATTTAGTCATTTCAGGTGCTGATGGCGCTTGTGGTGCAACGGGTGCAACAGGCGCTACTACTTTAGCTACTTCGGTCACTTCAGCTTTTGGTGCTTCTGCCGCTGTTTCTTCTTTAACTGCCGGTGCTTTTGGTGCTTCCGCCGCTTTTTCTTCTTTAACTGCTGATGCTTTTGGTGCTTCTGCCGCTTTTTCTTCTTTAACTGCTGGTGCTTCTGCTTCTACAGGTGCTACTTCAGTTTTTACAGGAGCCGCTTCTGCTTTTACAGGTGCGGCCGCTGGAGCCGCTTCACCTAAATCAAAACCTGACTCTTTCGTCATATAAATAATAGCGGCTTTAAGTTCTTCATCACCGACATCTCGTCCTCCACGTGCTGGCATAGCACCTTTACCATTGATTGCCGTTGTCATCATTGCATCCATACCCGTAGCAACTCTTGGCTCCCAAGCGGCTTTATCACCCGTTTTAGGTGAGCCTGCAACACCAGTAGCATGACAAGCCATACAAACAGCATCGTAAACTTCTTTTCCTGATCTTGCAGAGGTCGGAGCAACAACCGCTACTGTGTCTGAAGTTGCCGCATAGCCTTCAGGCTTAAGATTAGCTGAGGCAGAAGCAACATGCGAGGTCGTATCTATCTCGCCTTTTGTTGTGTTTCTTTTTATTGTATTAATTAAACTGGATACCAATACAAAAACAGCTAACAATATAAATACCAAGCTTAGCAAAAAGACCAGTTTTGCCCCATTATCTACCTTAGGTGCACGATTCGACATATTTATCTCCTGTAACATCTTTAGAATAAAGATATTGATTAAATCCAAAAAATTAGGTTACCGATTATATGCGGTTTTTCTAATATACTCCACTTTTATTCTGACTATTTCTTTAAGGAAATTCTGATAAGAGCTCTACTTATTCCCACTTAGAGCACAAAGCAGTTCAATTTTATTTAAAATGCTCATCAAGGTGCTGGAATTGCCTTGAAATCTTATCTGGAAGTGGCAGAAGATATTAAACAAAAACGATTAGTGATTGTACTGGAAGAATTTATGCCAGAC
>DQUJ01000163.1 GCA_015662325.1 Leucothrix mucor
CTGTGGTGGTCCATCTCTGCGTTGCACCACTTATCAAGGGAACAACCATTGACTACGTGTCGCGCCTTGATATGAAGCACCACAGAAACGCTGATACTGACATTATGAGTAGGTTGGTGTACTTATGGACAATACAAAGTACACGGTTTCCTACTATCATTCTCTTTGAAGAAGGTAAAGAAGTTGAACGCTTCAGTAGCGCAAGGCCTGCTGGTTTCATTCGTGAATTTATTGAAATGAATAGTCGTTTACTGGAATTATAAGCTCTTATAAATAGAGTCCTTAATATATAGCCCTTAAACAACCACTGTCTTTGTTTTATTCATTGAAAAAAGCGTACACTGCCCCCACTATCGTAAACACTAGATAAACACCCAATCTTATACCAAACAAATTAACGGAGAATCATCATGGATGTAATGGACAGAATTAAAGATGCAGTAGAACAAAACCCAGTGGTAATTTTTATGAAAGGCACACCACAATTACCACAATGTGGTTTTTCTAGTCGTACAGCAGAAGCATTAAAAGGTTGTGGCGAAGAATTTGCCTACGTAAACATACTCACTGACCCAGAAATTTTTGAAAACTTACCACGCTACGCCGACTGGCCAACGTTCCCACAGGTTTACATCAAAGGCGAATTGATTGGTGGCTGTGATATTACCTTAGAAATGTTTGAAAAGGGTGAGCTACAAACTATGGTAAAAGATGCCATAGCAGATACAAAAAAAGAGGCTTAGTTTGATTAAGGACTTAGTCAGCCTTAACTAAAATCGACAAGCAATAAAAAACCACGTCTAAGTACGTGGTTTTTTATTGCTTAATTATTACTAAAAAATACTAAGCTTGTTTTGTACCCATAATCTGTTTGATGGTTTCATTCTTTACAGAGTAGAAAACACGATTCGCATCTTTTCGAGCGCCAACTATCGACTTATCTCGTAATAAACACAGATGTTGCGATACATTACTTTGGGTTGTGCCCACTTTCTTGACTATATCCTGAACGCTTAGTTCGCCCGTACCTAAAACGCATAGAATATTAAGTCGTAAGGGATGTGAAATAGCTTTTAATGCACGGGATGCTTCTTCCATATCATTCCCTGCAAGGATGCCTTTCATAAATTCACAACCCTCAGAGCCCGAAGTTGTTGCTGTATTCTTTCCGTTAGACCCATAATTCTCTTGAATCATGCTAACTCCCACTATAGTTAGTATTAGTATAAGGTAATATATTAATGCTTTGTCATGACTATGTCATTATTTTTTTCACTTTAATAATAAGTACTTATAACCTTACTTATCACCCTGAAGAATTAATAAGTCCACGTTTCTATTTGTTTATTTATAAATGTCCTAATTTGTTGCTGGGTTCTTTTTAAATGACAATCATTACGAAAGGTTTGATGCGCACTTTTATTTTTACAGTCATAACTAATAAACCAAACCCCATTATCACCATTGTAGGGATAATTCTCTTTTAAAAACACCAAATCCTGTGGGCGGTTATATACATCATTCTCATAAGCAAACACCAACGCATCCATCTGTGGCGCTCGCAACATATCATTGATTTGTTTAGGTCTGGCGGTATTTCGCCACCACGGCGCAAATGAAACATCGCTTCTTTTACCCGCAAATGCAGGTGCATAGGCGATAACACCATTAAAACGTTTATTCACATCGCGCATCATCATTAACGATGTCCAGCCACCGTTTGAATGCCCCGCAAGAAAGATATGTTTGGGTTGAATACCGCGGGCTAGAAACGCATCAATCGCAAAATTTATTTCTTGTTTACGCAAATATACTTGTTTACCTGCCGATGTCGGCACGGGTGATTCTACCGATGTTGAACACAAAGAATAAACCAATGTATTAGCATTTATCTGGGCTTTAAGTGAGGGTGGTGGCTTGTTGTACCACATAAAACACGGTTCGCGCTGTTGCGGATATTGAATACCGTGATTATAAATAATTACAATTTGCTGATCTGCAGGGACTGTAAAATTGACCGAATCAATGCCTGAATGAATACTGCCTTTGGTATTACTGCCCATCGTCGAACAGCCTGCTAATAACATCAAAGATGAAATAAACAACGTAATTAACAAACGTAGTAAATAATTTCTATTCATAATATCAATAAGAATTACGGCAACTCAAGTCCATTACCATTTATGACGAGGATTACCGCTTGCGCAGTAATGACATAATTTTTAATCACGACGATATAAATTAACCCCATGCGAATTTCATTTTTTCCAAAACAGGTTTGGTATCGGGCATTTTTTCACGCCAAAGAGAAAATGATTCTGCCGCTTGTTCTACCAACATGCCCAGCCCATTCATTACTTTTGCCGCCCCCTGGTCTTCGCACCAGTATTCAAATGCAGTCGGCTTGCCACCGTACATCATATCGTAACAATGCACGCCCTCTGCCAAACAGTCTTCTGGAATCGGCGGCATAATGCCTTGTAAACTCGCCGCTGTACCGTTGATGATTAAATCAAACTGCCCTGTTTCACTATCACTCGTAATCGCATTAAAAGAGCCACCGCGTAAGATAGACGCTTCACGAATATCTTGCATATCACTGGCTAGTTCAGTTGCACGTTCGGGGGTACGATTAGCAATATAAATCTCTTTAGGCTGTTGTTGTAAAAGCGGTTGTAAAACACCCCGTACCGCACCGCCTGCGCCTAACACTAAAATACGTTTATCTTTTAATACGCTACCGTGGTTTTCGACTAAATCGCGAACCAAGCCAATGCCATCCGTATTGGCACCATAAATAGTGCCGTCTTCACGAAACACTAAGGTGTTTACCGCGCCCGCACGTTTTGCATAGTCACTGAGTTCATCCGCTAGATCCCATGCTTCTTGTTTGAAAGGCACCGTGATATTTGCACCCTGCCCTTCGCCTTCTCGAAACGCGTTAATCGTTTCTTTAAACTCATCGACAGGCGAAAGCAAACCTTCATACATAATATTTTCACCCGTCTGCTGGGCAAATAATTGATGAATATGCGGCGATTTACTGTGTGCAATTGGGTTGCCTATTACGGCGTATTTTTGCTGTGATTTATTCATTTTTTTTTACTCTTTACTCTTTACTCTGCCAACCATTCTGCAACTGTTTTTGCATAATAAGTGAGAATACCATCTGCGCCCGCACGTTTCATACTTAATAACGATTCCATCACGACTGCTTTCTCATCCAACCAACCATTCTGTGAAGCTGCTTTTAACATCGCGTACTCACCACTGACTTGATACACATAGGTCGGCGCTTTAAATTCATCTTTAATGCGGCGCACAATATCCAAGTACGGCATTCCTGGTTTTATCATCACCATATCCGCGCCTTCATTTAAATCCAGCGCAACTTCATACAAAGCTTCATCGCTATTCGCAGGGTCCATTTGGTAGCTGTATTTATTACCACCACCCAAATTCCCAGATGAACCGACGGCATCACGAAACGGCCCATAAAAACTGGATGCATATTTAGCAGAGTATGCCAAAATTCGTGTATTCGTATGACCTGCATCTTCCAATGCTTTGCGAATTGTACCAATGCGCCCGTCCATCATATCCGATGGTGCGACAATATCGGCTCCTGCATCTGCATGTGAAACCGCTTGTTTTACCAACACCTCTACCGTCTCATCATTTACGATATAACCTTCTGCATTCATCAAGCCATCTTGACCATGCGATGTAAATGGATCTAGTGCCACATCTGTCATTACGCCCAATTCTGGAACCGCGTCTTTAATCGCGCGAACCGTGCGTTGTGCTAAACCATCGAGATTAAATGCTTCTTCTGCGCCATCGGATTTTTTAGCATCGCCGACCACGGGGAAAATTGCCATCAATGGCACGCCTAGTGCTGATATTTGCTTCGCCTCTTCAACTAACAAATCAATGGATAAACGCTCCACACCCGGCATAGAGGCAATCGCTTCGCGCTGGTTTTCGCCTTCGATTACAAACACGGGATAGATGAGATCATTCGTTGTGAGTACATTCTCGCGCATTAAACGGCGCGAGAAATCATCTTTACGCATACGTCGCATACGGGCATTGGGAAAAGAACTAGGGGTTACGGGCATAAAAACACTCTTCTTCTAAATACAAACGGTAACTAGATTAAGCCACATCTGCACATTATTTGCACCTACATCGCATTTATTTTGCAAACTACTTTGTTGTAATAGATTTCATGATAAAGAGACTATTAAAATACACGTTAAGTACCGCAGTAATGATCTTCTGTGTTGGCTTTATCCTTCCAGAAAACAACATCATGCCCGTACAGGGCGCTAATCAAAATGACTGGAATCCGCAGTCATTTTGGTATTTCCCGTGGGGCGAATCCCGCGTACACAAAGGTATAGATATTTTTGCAAAAGAAGGCACCACGGTTGTTTCCCCTACGGGTGGTTTTGTGTTGTTTGATGGCCGTATTACAATGGGAGGTAATGTGGTTTTAATACTCGGTGCAAAGTGGCGCTTACATTATTTTGCGCATTTAAAAAACACACACACAAACAAACTAGGATTTATTGATGCTGGAGAAGTAATCGGCAAAGTGGGCACAACGGGCAATGCAAAAGGAAAGTCGCCCCATTTACATTATTCAATCAAAACACTCTATCCACAGTTTTGGCTGTATAATCTCAAAACTAAAATGGCTTGGCAGCGTCTTTTTTATGTAAAACCTGATACTTTTTTGGCGATATAAAATGGAATATTTATATTTATTTTTTGCAAATCTATTTGCTTTCTTCTTGTTAAGTTTTCTAACAATAAGATTTTTCAGAAAAACTACTAAGGCCGTTATTATAGAATTCATCTTATTCTTTATATATTGCGCTTCTTTATTTCTCTTTTTTGTCGGTTTTTTATTTAGTGGTGATCCTTACCATAAGGCCATTGACCCTGTAGATAATGGCTATAGCCCTTTCGGTGAGCAGCATTATTTAACCCTTATTGTTTTTTATCTTTTTTACGTCGTATCCGCAATCCTGTTATGGCTAAAAGGTAGAGAATTACCCCCTTTAATATTAGTTCTATCGGTGGTTTTTCTCTGTATTGGCATTGTGATAAGCACAGCAACACTGATGCAATTAACCCTGAGTACAGGGAGTGATTACTTTAACGATATCAATGACTATATTTTCTTTTCAATCATGCCTCTATTCAATCTTATTTTTTCAATACTCTTGTTGATAAAAATAATACGTGAAGAAGCTAGCGCATCAACAAATAGGGTTTATAAAAACAAAATCCTAAACTGGCTAAATAAAACTATTTCACACACGCAACACCAACCCTATTGGGTTATTGCATTGCTAATTCCTGTGTTTGTAATGACTACATTAATATTAACCCTTTTTGGGCAAGATACCGATGCAATGATAAAAGTCTTTACTGATACGACTACGTGGCGGTTTTCGCAACAAACACACCCACCTTATTTAGACCATACAGGTCATTATTTATGTACAGTGGCTGTTTGCGGAAACCCTAAAATAGTTAAACCCTTACGGCTAGGTTATCGACATGGAAATGAAATCATAGTGAATAGGCAATTACTCATTGCCAATGCCTTTGAGGAGATGATTCATGATTATTCGCCAACACTGCATCATTACATTCGTTCGCTATATAACAAGTATGGTTATCCTTTTTCTAAGCATATAACAACACCGATGCAATCAAGCATTACCTACTTAATAATGAAACCATTTGAATGGCTGTTTTTATTAACACTGTATCTTTTTTGTATAAACCCCGAAGACAAAATAAAAAAACAATATACATAGGAAGAGCTTTGCAAAGAGTATAATTAAATTATGACAAATAAAAAAATATTGGTTGTAGATGACGACCCACATATCCGCGAAGTCATCAGCTTTGCGCTCGAAAAAGCAGATATGTCGGTAACACTCGCAAATGATGGCGTGCAGGCGCTGGAACGTTTTTCGCAAAAAACCATCGACCTTATTGTGCTGGATATAAACATGCCAGAAATGGATGGGTTGACCTGCTGCCGAGAAATTCGTAAAACATCAGAAGTCCCTATCCTATTTTTATCTTCTCGCGATGATGAGATTGATCGGATTTTAGGGCTAGAAATTGGCGGTGATGATTATGTTACAAAACCGTTTAGCCCGCGCGAATTGGTGGCGCGCATTAATGTGATTTTAAAACGCAGTCAATCAACGCCGTCAGATAGCGCTGATCAAGCACAATCCGACTCACCCCAGCAATTATCGCAGGGGCGACTTACACTCAATATCGAACAACACGCTATTTGGTGGGATGAGCAGAACGTATCATTAACTGCGACCGAGTTTGCTATTTTAGAACTACTGCTAAAACAGCCTAAACGGGTTTTTTCTCGCGATGTGATTATGAATACGGCGTACACTAATAATGTTTACGTGAGCGACCGAACCATCGACAGCCATATACGCCATGTGCGCCAGAAGTTTGCCGATTTGGGTTGTGAATCTATCATTGAAACACAGCATAGTGTGGGTTATAAACTAGCATCTTGTGAATAAAGCCATGACTCCCTCTCCCTAGCAGGGAGAGGGTTGGGAGAGGGTGGAAAACTCAAAATATATTTATTTTCTAGCATTCTATTCCCCCTAACCCTCCCCTTGTTAAACCTTGCTAAGTGGAAGGGATACAAACGTATTACATCTATCCTACAAACTACAACCCTCAGAGTAGTTAATAAGATTTTATAAAAGATATGAAAATAAACGCACAAC
>DQUJ01000219.1 GCA_015662325.1 Leucothrix mucor
AGCGCGCCTGTCTTTATGGTTGGACGTTGATTTACCAATACCTGCGCCAACCAAAGAGCCAATTAATGCACCGTTTTCTGCGTTGTTTGAGCAACCCGCAAATAACAATGCGGAGGCTGTGAGTAAAACTGCTAATAATCGTGATTTCATGCGAAACTACCTTGCTAATAAGCTATAACTAATAGCCTAAGGATAGTGCAAGTTTGATCTTTTAATGAAGCATATTTACATAATTTTACAAAGCAGATGTTTTAAGTTCTCATTACTCAATCAGTGATTCATTCTCGAATAACTGTTGTACAGTCTCTCGTTTGCGAATCACGTGAGCTTTATCGCCATCGACTAGAATTTCAGCAACTTTTGGGCGGGTATTGTAGTTAGATGCCATGGTAAAACCATAAGCACCAGCAGAACGAACGGCGAGTAGATCACCTTGTGAAAGGCTTAGTTTACGATCTTTGCCTAAGAAATCACCTGTTTCACAAATAGGCCCAACAATGTCATAAGTTTTAAGCTCGTTGCTATTCGCGTTTTCATTCACAGGAATAATCTCCTGCCACGCTTGGTATAAAGCAGGGCGAATTAAATCATTCATTGCCGCATCAACAATGGCAAAGCTTTTATCATCACCGTGTTTTAAATATTCTACTTGAGTCACAAGAATGGCCGCGTTCGCCGCTATCGCTCTACCAGGCTCGATCAGTATTTCATAATCTTTAACTTTTTCATTGGCGAAAAGCTGGGCAGTATAGTCTGATGGTAAAGGTGGGTTTTCATCCTTATAACGTACTCCCAGACCGCCGCCTAAATCCAAATGATGAATTGTAATACCCTGTTCTTTTAAACGATCTGCTAATGCAATAAGTCGTTCGAGCGCATCCATAAAGGGCGAAATATCAGTAAGTTGCGAACCAATATGACAATCAATCCCTGTTACTTCAATATTGGGCATTTTTGCCGCACGTAAGTAAACAGACTCAACCGTATTTATATCAATACCAAATTTGTTTTCTTTCAAGCCTGTCGAAATGTAGGGGTGCGTTTTAGCATCCACATCGGGATTCACGCGAATTGAAATAGCCGCTTTTTTATTGATAGAACCTGCTACTTCATTCAAGCGTTCTAGTTCATCTTCGGACTCTACATTAAAGCATCGTATGCCAACTTCTAGAGCACGTTGCATTTCATCGGCACGCTTGCCCACGCCCGAAAATACCACTTTAGCAGGGTCACCACCTGCTTTTAAAACACGCTCTAATTCGCCGATAGAAACAATATCAAAGCCCGAACCTAAGCGCGCTAATAAATTAAGAATAGCGATATTCGAATTAGCTTTTACCGAGTAACAAATTAAATGCGGGTGATCCCCAAAGGCATCATTAAAGGCGCGCCAATGTCGTTCGAATGTTGCGTGAGAATAAACGTAACAGGGCGTGCCGTGCATGCTTGCGATCTTATTAATTGCCACATCTTCGGCAAAGAGTTCGCCATTTTTATAATTAAAATAGTCCATTTATTTTTTTACCGAAACAGGTTTAGCATGGGTAGCCGTTGCACTTGAATTGGGCAAATATAGCGCACCTTTATTGCCGCATCCAGAAAGCGCAGTAGAAATGCTGATTACCGCAAGCGCAATAACCATTAAGGTGAAAAGCCAGTTTGCCCAGCAGATATTTTTGAACACGGTGTTATCTCAAAAGCTAATTAATAGCAGATAAGTATACCGATTCTTTATAAAGGGCACAGCCTAAAATTAAGGCTTATTATTTACCTGTCACAATCGCTTTTGCCTGCGCAATCATATCGGCTAAGCCAGACTCACGAGCGTGATCTTCAAAACCTTTGCTTTTTCAAAAGAATGCGCCTGGCATGGAGCTGCTTGTCCTTCACCTGCACCTGCTTTTAAATCACGCGC
>DQUJ01000064.1 GCA_015662325.1 Leucothrix mucor
CCGGTTTTGAAAACCGGCGACGGGTTAAACCGTCCCAGGGTTCGAATCCCTGCTTCTCCGCCATTATTCTTTGTAAGTTGTTGAATTAAAACATTAAATAGACAAATTGCATATTTAAACCAACAATAAAACCAACATGATTTTGTTGCTAACGTGGTTTAAAGACAAAAAAAAGCCTCGATATTATGTCGAGGCTTTTCTGTTTCTGCTGAAAGTTAATCCTTATTTAATAACTTCTCGCATAAAGGCTTTACCTGTTGGGGTTCGTGTGTCAATGCTTTGATCTAACACCATGAGATTAATACCAGCACTTTCTAAGTCATGTACGATATTGTGAAGGTCGCGCGCTGATCTGGCTAGGCGGTCAATTCTTCATCAGCCCATTCATTAAAGGAAAGGTGTTGTAGGCATGACCTGCTTTTAAGCCAGCAACAAAACCGCCTGATAATAAACGAAACAAAAATCATTTCCATAGAATGGTTATTCTATAAACAACCCAGCCACAACAGTCCTACCTTCTGCCATAATAATATTAAACGTGCGGCAGGCGGCTTGTGAATCCATAATCTCAAAGCCGATTTTTTGTTGTGTTAAATATTTTAGTACGGATTTATCGGGAAACACTTGCTTTTGACCTGTGCCGATTAAAATAACTTCGGCACCTTCTTGTAGTTGATACAACGCTTCGAGGTCATCTATAACTAAATCAGCATAGGTTTTTGGTTTCCAATCAAGCAGTATTTCCATCGGTGACAGTATCAATGGTGCTTCTATAGTTTTTCCGTTTACACCAATACTGTTGGCATCATAAGCTGTGATTTTGTAGCGTGCTTTATTGTGATCTTCTGCAAATTTCATTGCCGAATAATAACTCAAAGCGACTCTTGCGGGTGTTTTTATTGTGTGGCCTTTTGTAAAGAGTGTATGTGTCGCACAATCGTCTAAACCCATTGACACATAACGACGGTGGCGGTACTGTTGCGCGTCTATTTAAACTCATCAGTAGGGCAACAAATGAACCCGGTAAAAGTCGGATTATTAGGTCTAGGAACGGTTGGCGGTGGTACTGCCACTGTCCTTAAAAGAAACGCAGAAGAGATTGCAAGGCGAGCAGGTCGTGGCATTGAGATTGATTTTATTGCAACCTTAGAGCCTGAGCGTGCAGAAGAATTAGGTGTATCGGGTATTCGCTTAACAAAAGATGCATTTGAAGTAGTCAATGACCCTGATATTGAAATTGTGGTCGAATTAATCGGTGGTTATTCGCCCGCCAAAGAATTAGTGATGCAAGCGTTAGAAAACGGCAAGCATGTGATTACCGCGAACAAAGCGTTGATTGCAACTCATGGTGAAGAAATTTTTGCTAAAGCCCAAGAAAAAGGGGTGATGGTTGCATTTGAAGCGGCGGTTGCGGGTGGTATCCCCATTATTAAAGCCTTACGTGAAGGTTTGGCGGCAAACAAGATTGAGTGGGTTGCGGGTATTATTAATGGTACGGGCAATTTTATCCTGACTGAAATGCGCGACAAGGGCAGAAGCTTTGAAGATGTATTAGCAGAGGCGCAGGCGTTGGGTTATGCCGAGGCTGATCCAACCTTTGATGTGGAAGGTATAGATGCGGCACATAAGTTGTCTATTATTTCGTCGATTGCATTTGGTATTCCATTACAGTTTGAAAAAACCTTTACTGAAGGTATTTCAAAAATCACCTTAGAGGATGTTAGTAATGCCTCTGAATTGGGTTATAACATCAAACATTTAGGTATTGCTAAACGTACTGAAGAGGGGGTTGAGCAACGCGTTCATCCAACCTTGATTCCCAAGTGTCGTTTGATTGCGAATGTTGATGGCGTGATGAATGCGGTATTAGTGAAAGGTGATGCAGTGGGCGCGACCTTATACTACGGTGCGGGCGCAGGCGATGAGGCGACAGCTTCTGCGGTGATTGCAGATATGGTTGATGTGGTGCGTGTGTTGACGACTGACCCTGAAAATCGTGTACCGCATTTGGCATTTCAACCGAATGAATTATCAGATATACCTGTGTTGGGAATGGATTCGGTTGAAACCGCTTATTATTTACGCATGAGCGCAAAAAATCAGTCCGGTGTGTTGGCAGAAGTGACGCATATTTTGGGTGAAGGTGATATTAGTATCAAAGCATTCATCCAGAAAGAACCCAAAGAAGGCGAGCAAGATGTTGATATTATTTTACTCACGCATCGCGTCAATGAGGGCAATATGAATACGGCTCTTAAGGAAATAGAAGCGTTGGATGTGATTAATGGCGATATTATGCGGATTCGTGTGGAATCGTTGAGCTAAGAAATTAAGACGGTAAAAATAATAACCACAGTGAGCACAGAGAACACAGAGATTAAAACAAGAATTATGTTTTCTCTGTGCCCTCCGTGTCCTCTGTGGTAAAAATAGATTTCAGGGAATGATAAAAAATGAATTTTATTGAAACACGTGGTAATGATGGAAAAAGACCTAAACAAGTAACTTTTTCCGAGGCTATCTTAAAGCCGATGTCTTCTTTTGGTGGGATTTACTCGCCCGAAAGTCTGCCTGATTTTTCTAATGGTTTTTTAGAAGCACATATTCAATCGGATTATAAAACCTTAGCGCGTGCTGTGTTAGCGGCGTTTGAGATTGATATTGAACAGTCGGTGATTGATGAAGCTTTAGATTTATACGATAAGTTTGATGACCCTAAAACCCCTGCACCATTAGTTAAAGTAAAAGACGATTTATTCGTCAGCGAGCTTTACCACGGCCCGACCCGCGCGTTTAAAGATATGGCATTACAACCCTTTGGTGTAGTGCTTTCGGCATTGGCGAAAAAGCGTAATGAAAACTATTTGATAATGGCGGCAACCAGTGGCGATACAGGCCCTGCGGCATTAGATACCTTTAAGAACCGTGAAAATGTACGCGTAGTCTGTTTGTATCCAAAAGGTGGAACATCCGATGTGCAGCGTTTACAAATGGTCACAGAAGACGCGACAAACCTAAAAGTCATCGGTATTAATGGCGTATTTGATGATGCCCAAACCGCATTAAAAGGCTTGTTGGGTTCGGAAGCGTTTAATGCAAAATTGAAAGAGAAAAATATCTATTTATCCGCCGCAAATTCAGTCAATTTCGGGCGTATAATCTTCCAGTTGATTTACCATATTTATAGCTATCTTGAATTGGTACGACAAGATGAAATTAGCTTTGGCGATAAAGTGTATTTAGATGTACCCAGCGGCAACTTCGGTAACGCATTAGGTGGCTACTACGCGATGAAAATGGGCTTGCCTGTCGAGAAGATTTTAATCGCATCAAACAACAACAATGTTTTAACACATCTTATAAAAGAAGGTAAATACGATCTGCGTAGCGCTTCTGTAGTCGCGACGACATCACCTGCGATGGATATTTTAAAATCATCCAATATAGAACGTATCTTGTTTGATTTATACGGTGCAGAGCGCACTAAAGAATTAATGTTACAACTGGATAGTGAACACTATTATGAGTTGACCGATGTGGAATTAAGCCAGTTGCAAGCAATCTTTGTGGCAGATTTTTGTACCGATGAAGAAGGCAAAGCTTACATTCAAGAAGCCTACAAGAATGGTTATTTGATGGACCCGCATACGGCGACGTGTTTTAAAGCGTATGATACTTGTCGTGATCCTTTATTAGACAAGTCGTCAGACAGACCATTAAAAACAATTGTCTATTCAACAGCAGAGTGGACTAAGTTTTCTCCTACTATCGCTAACGCCTTAACAGGCGAAGCAGGTGGTAATGATATTGATGCTCTTAAAGCCATCGCAGAAGAAGCCAATATCAGTATTCCTAAACAGATAAATGATTTATTTAGTAAGCCAATCACGCAAGATGTTGTGGTTGATAAAGAAGCGATTGAACAAGAGATTATTACGTTTTTGAGTTAATAGTCCGCTGACTCTGCCTGTTGCAGGTGAATTCCCTTCTCCCACTTTATAAGTCAGCGCTATTATTTTCGCTAAGAATAATGCTACGCTTTGTTTAAATAACTTCCAGAAGGTGTTTGTGGATCACTATTGCAAAGAATGTTTAGCATGCAGTAAGTTGAACCTAAACCAAGTTATAAGCAGCATTAAAAACAAATAAATGGGAGGCAAAGAACCACCGCCAGATTTATTTGAAGATGGATTGGGATTATCAATGTTGTCGTCGTCGTGGTTGTCGTTGTTATTGCTATCAGAGCGAGGTTGAAGGGTATTTGAATCAATCTGCATCAAGTAGGCGGCTAAATAGTCACGTTCTTGAGCGGTTGTAGTGATTGGGTGATTCGCTTTATTGCGCATCACTTTTATCGCATCTTGTAAAGTGTTAGCAGAACCATCGTGAAGGTAGGGTGCAGTCATCCATAAGCCTTTTAAGGTAGGGGTGCTGATACCTGTTAACTGTTCGCCTAAGCGTTTGCCGCTGGTTGTTTTAAGTGTGCCAATATTATGTAGATTATTTTTTGCGCTGTCAGTGAAAAATGCACCTGAATGGCAATCATTGCAACCTTTTGTTAAAAAGAGTTTTTCACCTAGTTTTGCATCAGCTGTTAAAGAGCCATCTGTGTTTTTATAAGGGCTATCGGGTATTTTATTGAGCGATTGAACATATTTTGCAAGGTCGTCTAAATC
>DQUJ01000075.1 GCA_015662325.1 Leucothrix mucor
AATGATTTTGCAATATCACCCGAGAAACGAATACCACCATCTGCAATCAATGGAATCCCACTACTTTTTAAGGCATCAGCCACATTCATAATCGCCGTAATTTGTGGCACACCTACACCCGCAACCATGCGCGTAGTACAAATAGAACCAGGGCCAATACCTACTTTAACTGCATCTGCGCCTGCTTCAACTAATGCTAAAGCTGCCGCGCCTGTTGCAATATTACCGCCGATCACTTCTACTTGCGGGAAGTTTTGTTTTACCCATTTAACGCGGTCTAAAACGCCCTGCGAATGACCGTGTGCGGTATCCACAATAATCACATCAGCACCTGCTTTAACCAGTGCTTCTACACGTGCTTCTGTACCATGGCCCGTGCCAACGGCCGCGCCAACACGTAAACTGCCTGATTCATCTTTACAGGCACTCGGGAAATCTTTTGATTTTTGAATATCTTTAACCGTAATCAAACCACGTAGTTTAAATTTATCATTAATCACTAATACTTTTTCGATGCGGTTTGTGTGTAATAGTTTTTTGATTTCACCTTTACTGGCACCTTCCGAAACTGTAATCAATTGGTCTTTCGGCGTCATAATGGAAGATACAGGTTGATCAAACTTGGTTTCAAAACGTAAATCACGACTGGTAACGATGCCGACTAAATCATCACCATTTTCAACAACGGGTACGCCCGATATTTTATGTTTTGCTGTCAGCGCCATCACCTCTTCAATAGAAACATTAGGACCTATTGTGATGGGATCTTTAATGATGCCGCTTTCAAAACGTTTAACGGATGAAATGATCTGTGCCTGTGCATCAATCGTCATGTTTTTATGGACGATTCCTAATCCGCCTTCTTGCGCTAAGGCTATCGCTAAATTAGCTTCGGTGACCGTATCCATCGCGGCGGAAAGCATCGGGATATTTAAGGTTATTTTTTTGGTTAGAGGTGTGCTTAAATCGACCTCTGCGGGCAATACATTTGAATGAGCGGGGATTAATAAAACATCATCAAATGTAAGCGCTTCTTCTAAAATTCTCATTATTATATATTCCAACTGTTGGTATGTTATTGGGGTTTAGTATGTTAGCAGGTTATTATAGAGATTGACCTCGTCTGGGTAAACTGGTATCAATACATTATTGTTAATGATTAACAATAAAATAACAAGTGATTACAAAAATCTCAAACACAAAAATTCAATCAACTAGGAGGAATGAATGAAATTTAAACTTTTACTGGCTACATTAACGCTATCATTAAGCGCAGGTGCTTTATCAACCGCTACAGCAGGTGGTGCAGCAGATGCCATTGATGCAGCAAAGAAATCACAGAAAGAAGCTAAAGCTTTAGGCTTTGAATGGCGTGATATGGGTAAAGAGATTAAAAAGGCAGAAGCCTTAGCTAAAGATGGCAAAGAAGATAAAGCAATTAAGCTTGCAAAAAAAATTGCAGGTCAAATTGATGCTATTAAAAAACAAGCAGAATTGGCTAAAACAGCTGGCCCTACTTTCTAATTCAAAAAAATATTTTTGTTTAGACAATTAAGCCGAGGAATTCCTCGGCTTTTTTAATGCTTTAATTTATTATTATCACAATGCAACAAGATAATCGCACCATACTCAGCATATCCGACCTCAACTCCGAGGTAAATCAACTACTCACGCGGGGCTTTCCGCTACTTTGGGTCGAAGGTGAGATTTCTAATTTATCGCGCCCTGCTTCGGGTCATTTATACTTTTCCCTCAAAGATTCTAAAGCTCAAATTCGCTGTGCAATGTTTCGTAACCGTAATATGAAACTCAGTATTCAACCCGAAAACGGCATGAAAGTATTGGTGCGTGGTCGCGTTGGCTTGTATGAACCACGCGGTGATTATCAATTAATCGCCGAACACATGGAAGATGCGGGCGTTGGGCTATTACAAAAACAATTTGATGAGCTTAAAAAGAAATTATCAAAAGCAGGTTTGTTTGACGAAGCGCATAAAAAAGAACTGCCTGAATTTCCTAAACGTATTGGTATTATCACATCACCTACGGGTGCGGCTATTCGTGATATTTTAAATGTATTAAAACGCCGCAGCCCGCAAACAGAAGTCCTTATTTACCCCGTTGCGGTACAAGGTCATGCCGCAATAACCCAGATAGAAACCGCTATTCGCAAAGCCTGTGTGGATAACACATGTGATGTACTGATTATGGCAAGGGGCGGTGGCTCACTCGAAGATCTTTGGTGTTTTAATGAAGAAAACGTCG
>DQUJ01000001.1 GCA_015662325.1 Leucothrix mucor
GCATGTCCACCAGAATCAAAGCGGAATAATGTTTCGCTGTTGTACGCATCAATGACTTCGATTTCTTGGCTTCCTTCCAGTGCAACAAATACGAGAATACCTTTTAGACTGTAGATGGCGGCGCTCGCAATGCCTGCATTATCATGGTCAATACGAAGTTGAGTTTGCTCTATCTCGTTGCTTAAATCTATTCGTGAAGTAATGCTACGGATTACGGTGTCGTGTGTTAATGATTTGCCATCACGTAATGTGCCACGTTTAATATTATCTTGTTTAGAGGGAATCCACGCGGTTAAACCATCGGGTGAAAGCGCAACACTGCCTAAATAATTGGGAATGCCTCTGGAAGAGCGGTCAGAGTCAACCCGTTCACTGTGTTTTAGAATAATTGTATTTTTTACACTAAAACTATCGGTATTTACAACGATGAGTTCGCCACCGTAATGTTTACCATTAATTTCTGTTTGCGGGTTGGCTGTGTCTTCGCCTGGGAGTCGTGGGCTAATATAACGGCTGATATAAACGCGTTTTCCATCTGCAGTTATAGACAAGTGGCGTGGGTACGCGCCCACATCGACAGTGTTTGTGATTTTTTTAGTATTCGAATCAATTTGGATCAATTGGTTAGTCGCTTGCAGTGTCACATAAGCCATTTGATCCACAGGCGAAAATACCAGTCCATAGGGTTGAGATGCACGAGGTAATACTATCTCTTGAATCACTTTTTGTTTATCTGGGTCAATAATACTAATGCTGGCAGAGTCTTTGTTCACTACCCAAATTGTGCCATCTGAAACTTTCTTTGCGATTGAGCGTGGCTGTTTGCCAACCGCTATTTCGGTGATTTTTGTATGTAACAGAGTATTAAATGCAGTGACTGTATTATTGTCTGGATTAACTGTCCAGAGCCGATCAATGGTTGTGCTTTTGTCGTAGGTGAGGCTCATTGATACAGCAGGATGTAAGCGTCGCTTAGGTGGTTTTATGAAGATAGCTTGGATAAACTGATAATTGAGCGTGCTTTGTTCTCCGTTAGCATCTTCAGACAGTATCGTTACTGTTATTGTAAACCGACCAGGTTTGGTAAAAGTATGCTCAGTATTTGGATCTGATGAATAGGGGGTTGCTGGCGTGCCGTCTCCGAAATCCCATGTATATTGGTTATTTATTCCACCGTTAGTATTTATTGTATAAGTTTGCATTTGGCCCACTGGTCTGGCCTTAACAATGATAGGTTCCATAGTTAAAGCGCCCGTAATATGCCAGCTTATATTGATGCTATCCGTTGTATTGTGGTCATCTGCTACGCTAATTTGGCTATTATAACTACCAATGGTTGAGGCTACCCCAAATAGTTGCCCTGTTGATGCATTGATCTGTACGCCTGTTGGAAGACCCGTTGCAGAATAATGTAGTATGTCGCCATTAGCATCATTGGCAACAATGGCTAATTCAACCGTAGAATTAATATTGAGTATTTGTTCTGCAATGCTATTTTGGATGACAGGTGCAACATTACTCAGTGGGTTTTGAATCAGTACATCGGCAGGGATGATTTTTTTATCAAACCCTGTTCTTTGATAGCGCAATTCTAATAGACCATTAGTATCATTATTAAAATAGTTGAGCTGGAGCTGATGATATCCTTTGGTTAGAAAAAGGGTTGCCTGTTTTTCTTGAGTTATATGAAGGCCATCATTATCAATTAATAATGTGTTATCAATCCAAAGTTTACTGCCGTTTTTTGAATTAAGAAAAAACGTGTAATCAGCCGCTGTTTCAATATTAATTCGGGCAGATAAACGTACCGCATAGCTGGTGTGATTGTTTGCATCTTGGTTTGCATTGCTAGGTACTATTGCTGTGGGTAGTGTAAAGTTATCAATAACACCCGCATCTTCTGATACGAGTGATGTAAAGTCAGGCAGTTGTTGCCACTCATGGGCACTATTGTTGGTAAAGTACTCATAAGAAACACCTGCAATCTTGCCTTTTGGGTATACTTTCCATTCAAAAGAAATGGCATTTTTGCTATCTGAATTTGTGACGGTTACAGTCACGTTTTTACTTTCTTCTTTATTGACTGTGCCACTAATTGTTCCAGAGCTACTATCAATAGTCAGCCCTTGCGGTAAGTTTTTTGCGCTGTAATAAAGGGGTTCTTGATTAGGGTCTGTCGCTAAAATATTGATTGATACAGTGCTACCAATAAGATTAGCCTGATCCTTTAACTGAATGATTTTGGGCGAACCCTTGGTTTTAACTTGAATGATTTTAGCAACAGAAGGAACACCTTTTGTGTTAAGCGCGAATAGCATCCAGTAGCCGGGGGTTAGAATGTTTTTATTTGCATGAAACGTGAGTTGGTATTCGCCATTGCCATCGGTGTTAAAAGGCACGCTAAGAAAACGTAGATCAGTATTAATCGCATGTGTGGTTGAAGACATTTTGATTAATGTGAATTTATTAATAGTGTGATTGCTATTTAGCGTTAAGGTTTGGCCGTGTTTGATCGTATCTGGCACATTGTTGATAACAGGCCGTGTCGCCAGATTACCGTTATCATCATATAAATAAGACGGGGTATATAGTTGTGTATTTGAATGATCAGCCGCACATTGACACAAGCCGCCGCCACTAGAAAAAACGCGTCCATCTTTAAGTAATAACGCTACTGAATGATAATTTCGTGGCACGGATATATCCGCTACGGTACGCCATTTTTTAGTGTTTGGATTCCAAATTTCTGTGGGTAAAACAGTGCCCAAATCCCTGAATTTTAAGCCCGATGTATTACCGCCAATGACCATTACTTCGCCATTGGGCAAGACAACGCCGTTATGAAATTTACGGGCGTACTTCATTGAATCTATCGGGGTAATAATAGGTGTGCTACCATTTATATCAATAATCATGGCTTTATTTGTGCTTTTTTGATTATCTCCCGCGATAGCACCGCCTGCTACTAATAGCTTACCTTCATCATACATCACGGTGGTGCCATGTTTGGGATACCAACGGTGAATCTCGGGGCCTACTGCTTTGATACTACCTAGTCCTTCGGTGTCAATGATATGCATTTTGGGGGTAGGGCCTGAATGAAAAATTTTACCTCGCGGGTCAACATGAAACAAAGGCCACCATTCACGTTCGTAGTGATTATAATCCAAAATAGGTTTTTGTAGACTGGCACCTGTGAGCACTTTCCAGCCTTCGTCTTCTTTCCATAATTCGGGGTATTGTCCGCCATCCGTGCCTAATGCTGTAAATACAGACCCGTTTGGTAAAGCGATGGTGGTGGGATACCAGCGGCCACGATTCATTGACGCGCCTTTAGTCCATTGATCCGTTTGGAAATTATAAAAACTGGTCATTGTTGTGCGGGTATTGCCGCCATTAAGAATCACTCTGCCATCTTCAAGCATGGATAAATGAGCCGCAAATAAATCGTGAGAAGGGTGATTGTTTTCTACAATAACGCCTGTTTCAGGGTCCCAAGTAGCGGCGTAAGTATATTCTTTGTTGTTGCCTGCTGTAAACTGATCTGGCTTGTAAGATGAAAAAGTTAGGATGCGCCCATCAGGCAAGCTTGCAGCACTCACCGCAACATGCGGCCATTCAATAATCTCACTCCAGGAACCATGGGTATTAGGTGTTTCATTTTGCTGTGCCGAACTTTTAGAAGAAAGGCCCGGTACTTTAAAAGGAGGCGCATTTTTTGCTAGCTTAGCCCAGTAACTATCATCACTGGCTGTGCCATGCCCTGCATGAGCAGAAACCTTTTGAAATGGTAAAATGATTAACAATAAAAAGAGGCTAAAAAACAGCACAAGGAAACTGTCAGACAGCTGATAATGCGTCTGAAGAGAGCGTTTGTTGTTGCAGATAGCGGGTGAGGCTGTCTGAAGGTTTATTCTTTTTTTCATTTTTAACACGCGTAAGCCAATGGCTACGGGGGTATGTTGTAAATATTAAAACGTTATCAACTACTATTGCTTAAATTTTATACAATAATTATAGCTATGTATTTGATAAATGTCAGAATATTTAATTATGATTGGATTCTTGTTTTTATTATTTATTGA
>DQUJ01000244.1 GCA_015662325.1 Leucothrix mucor
GGTTAGAAAAAAATAAAGAACCCGCACCGATAGAGTTTGATGTATTACGCACCTTGATTGCAGATGACCGGGTTTTAAGTAATGAAGTCGAAAACTTGCTCGAGCGTAAAAAAGCCAGTCTGGAAAAGGATAGGATTCCTCGTGTGCCTGTTATTAATGACTTTATCGAAAAAGAACTGGAGCGACTTGAAGACTATGCCGATGTGCCCGAACGAGAAGCAGACGATATGCTGGCTTTGAATAAGTTGTTTAAAACCATTATTAGTCGTGTAGAAAATAGTTAAGAAGCCTAGGAGAAAGTGTTGATATGAACTTACTGTTTATTTGTAGCCGTAATCAATGGCGAAGCCCGACGGCTGAAAATATCTATAGACAAAAAGGTTACAACACACGTTCGGTAGGTACTAGCTCGAAATCTAAACGAGTCGTTTCTGTTAAAGATATACAATGGGCAGACCAAACTTTTGTGATGGAGAAGAAGCACAAAAACATGATTATTAAAAAATTTGGTCGGTCAATTGCTAACAAAAACATCATTGTTTTGGATATTCCAGATGACTATCAATATATGGATGCTGATTTAATTACCCATCTTGAGGATGTATTGGCGATTTATTTATAAGGCGTATTTCTTAGTTACTCCAAAAGTATTGGTATACAGACAAAAATATTATAGTTCCGCGCCCTTATTTTATTCTGAGCAAGGCACTAACCAAACACATCCAACTGCCGAGCCGTTATCTTGTCAAAAGATGTACCTAAAAAATGTAAAATACTATCCGCAACAGGCGCAAGCTGTTTATCAACATAGTGTTGATAGTCCGCCGTTGTAGTTATATTTTCTATCGGTTCTGGTCCATTTAACGTCATCACGTATTGTATTTTTCGGCTTTGGTTTTTACTGTAGGCATTTTTCATTTTCTTAGCAGCTTTTACCTGCGGTGGCTGGGTGCTGGTGTAGCTTTCGAGTGGGCGACGTAGGCGTTTGGTGTAGGTGAGTTTGTCGTTTAGTTTGCCTTGTAGTAGTGCATCGTGGGTTTCTTTGATGAAGGCTTCGTAAGGCTCGTTATGAAAGATGCGGTGGTACAGTTCTTGCTGAAATTCACGTGCTAGCGGTGTCCAGTCGGTGCGGACTGTTTCTAGCCCTTTAAAGATCATTTTGTTCTTACCGTTTTTGTTGATCATGCCTGCGTAGCGTTTTTTACTGCCTTTTTCTGCGCCTCGAATGGTTGGCATTAGGAAGCGTAGATAATGGGTTTCAAATTCAATTTCAAGGTTTGATTCAATAGCAAACTCATCTTTTAAATGCTGTTTCCACCACTGGTTTAATTTATCTTGTAGTTGCTTGCCAATGCTTTGGCATTCACTTTCGTCTTTATCTTCGCCTAATAAAATGAACACAGAATCAGTGTCGCCATAGATAACAGGGTAGCCTTGTTCTTCGATAATGACTTTACTTTTTTGAATGATTTGATGACCGCGTTTGGTGATGCTGCTAGCGAGTTGCGGATTGAAAAATCGACAACCAAATGACCCGAGCACACCGTAAAAGGAATTCATAATGATTTTTATAGCGTATGACAACGGTTGATTATCGTCTTTTTTGGCAGCATCGCGATCGTTCCATAACTGGGTTACGATGTCTGGCAGAATATGCGTATCGCGGGAAAACTCGGCATCTAAAAAACCGGGTATATCTTCGTTTTTGTAATCTTTGAAAATCAAGCCCAATGGATCAATCTTAAACGTGCGAATAATGCTGGGATACAGGCTTTTGAAATCCAGCACTAGCACATTGTCGTAAAGCCCTGGTTGCGAATCCATCACATAACCGCCGGGGCTGTGAACTTGGTTTTTACTGCTGCCGACATCGGGTGCGACAAAACCGTGGCGATGTAAACGTGGTAAATATAAATTATCAAATGCGGCGCTGGAGCCACCATTACGATCAATCGCCAAACCCGTCATGCGTGCGCGTTCGATAGAAAAATTAAGCAGGTCAGTTTTGGCAAAAATCTCTGCCACTAAACGGCAATCTTCAAGATTGTATTCAGCTAATTCTAGCGGTGCTTCCGCGTATTGTCGTCGTATCTCAGAGAGTTTATCCAATCCGTTTTCAGATGTGCTAGCAATCAGTTTGTCGCGACCGAGTAGCTCTTTGGCAACATGCCCTAATGCAAAACTTTCGAATGACCAAAAGGCCGCGCGTAAACTGGTAATGCCATCGAGCACAACGCGACCGGGGATTCGGCAAATGTGCATGTGCCCACTTTGTTGTGGTGCGAGTATGGCGCTGCGAGCAGATTCTTGATTGTCGCCTCGTCCTAATGAAAAAGGAATGCGTAACTCTTTGCACTTCCACTGAATAAAATCGAGATCAAAGGCAATCACATTCCAGCCGATAATCACATCGGGGTCGTTGTTGCGAATCCAAGCAAAAAACTGTTGCAACGCATCGCGCTCATCTTTGCACCAATGAATGGATAAATCAGAATCTGGGGTTTGTTTATCGTCATTTGTGACCATAAATACTTGCTCTTCATGCTCGGTGGTAACGGCGATGGAATAAAGCTTCCCTTTGAAATCTTCTGTTTCTATATCAATAGAAGCCCAGCTAAGTTTAGGCGTGTATTCGGCAGGTTTTAAAATAGGGTTGATGTATTCGACAGTGCCATTTCGCTGTATCGCATCACCTGTAATGTCTAACGGCGCAGTAATAAATCGCTCCATCAAATAACGCTCGGTAGGTTTTATGTCCGATTCGTAAAGCTGGGTTTTATCGTAGCTAAGAATGTCGCGTAGTTGGTTTAAGTCGCGCTGCTGATTGAAATAAAGGCCATCTACAGGCTCGTGATTAAAATCTTTTAGCTTGAGTGATTTACGTTGAATATTCTTGGGAAGGTTAATCTTATTTTGCGCACGAATAAAACAAACGGCTTGTTGGTGTGTAATCACCAGTCGTACAGGCCCGGAATCAGTCGCAACCCAGAAGACTAGCTCGATACCGTTATTGGTATCAGGCTCTTTATTAAGATTGCGCCCTGTGCCTTGCCGAATATCTTGCCATTGGCGAGTAAGAAGAAAGCCTTTCACAAAGAATCACTTATTTCTTTTATAAATGTATTTCGTAACCAACTCGCATTAGTGGTTAATCTTTTTTTGTGTGCATCAGGCACTTGCTTTAAGTCACTTATATTTTCTTCATAATTATTGGTGGATTCAATAATCTTTTTAGAGCGCGACTGGCTCAAACCAAATGATTCACCAATAATAATATAGGGGTGACTGGGCTCGTGATCAAAATCCATTGAAGATGCAATATCATGGCGTTGAAATGCTCTCATAGGTGCAGGGTCGTAAACAGGTGAAAGCCTATAGTCATCCAGCAAAAAGAAGCACTATAATTGCCCCTCTTTATATTAAATTTCTATTCATTTTATACCTCCAATAATCCAATTAGTAGATTTTACACCAAAAATATACTCACAAATTACACTCTCTGTAGGTACATCTACTTTACTTATCATCATAGCCCTCTAGCAATTGTTTTTCTTACCAAGAACATAGCAATGATAAACAATCCTAGCTCTGAAACTAATCCTGGAAATACAGCCAAAGTAAAAGGGTTTATATAAAACATATCTAAATTGACTGGGTATATAAGCTCTAACACAACCCTTGCCGTCCATAAAATAATTTTTATCCATA
>DQUJ01000067.1 GCA_015662325.1 Leucothrix mucor
TATTTATGGGTTTATATTGGGTGCTTTTAGAAGCGGTAGAATTACGCCAAGCACCGTGGTTATTGTGGTATCAAGATTTATCCATTAGAGACCCCTATTTCATCTTGCCAATTATTATGGGTGCAAGCATGTGGTTCCAGCAAAAGCTGAACCCACCGATGATGCAAGACCCAATGCAGCAAAAAATATTTACTTATTTGCCGTTAGTATTTACAGTTATGTTCTCAATGTTCCCAGCGGGTCTGGTACTTTACTGGGTTGTGAATAGCATTTTAGGTATTGCACAACAGTGGTATATCACAAGAAAAATATTAGCTGAAGACGGCTAACGAGCAATTACCCAATATTATTAGCAACGATAGTACACAACGACATCAGCATCAATAATACCAGTAATAAAACCGATACCATTGTTGCGATAGCAACTCCCTCTGGTCGAGGGGGGGTCGGCATCATCCGACTTTCTGGCGATGATGTTCCACAAATTGCCAACACTATTTTGGGTTTACTACCCACCCCACGTAAAGCCACTCATCGTTTATTTAAAGATGAAAACGGCGAAACGCTGGATGATGGCATCGCATTATATTTCCCCGCTCCCTATTCTTTTACTGGCGAACACGTATTAGAGCTTCAAGGTCATGGCGGACAAGTTGTTCTCGATATGTTGATTCAACGCTGCTTACAATGTGGCGCACGCTTAGCTCAAGCAGGTGAATTTTCCGAACGCGCATTCTTAAATGACAAACTAGACTTAACACAAACCGAAGCGATTGCCGATTTAATTGATTCGGGCTCAGAACAAGCGGCGCGCTCTGCTCTTCGGTCATTGCAAGGCGAGTTCTCAGATACGATAAATACCTTGTTAGCAAAAATGATTGAAATTCGTATTTATGTCGAAGCGGCATTGGACTTTCCAGAAGAAGAAATTGATTTCCTTGCAGATGAAAGCGTCACATTGCGATTAGAAGCAATCAAAGATCAGCTCAATGAAATAAAACGCAAAGCGAAACAAGGCAAACTACTACGCGACGGTATTCATTTAGTCATTGTGGGCAAACCTAATGCAGGCAAATCTAGCTTACTCAATGCGTTGGCAGGCAATGAAACCGCAATCGTCACCGATATAGCAGGAACCACCCGTGATGTATTGCGCGAAGCGATTAATTTGGATGGCCTACCGCTGCACTTAATAGATACCGCAGGGCTACGTGAAAGCGATGACCCTGTAGAAAAAATAGGGATAGAACGTGCCTGGCAAGAAGTTGAAAAAGCCGACCTGATTTTACATCTGGTTGATATTTCGGATGAAAATGATTCGGGCGAAAATCAAAAAATTCTGGAAAATATAAAAGCTAAACTGGGTGATTCTGCACCCGTAATTACCGTCTACAATAAAATTGATCTAAATAAAAAAACAGACAGTAGTGATACAAATATCCCACCTAGTAATAAATCGGGTAACGATATTTATATTTCCGCGAAACAAAAACACGGTATTGACGTTCTGAAAGAAGAATTAAAGCAACGTATGGGCTATCAAAACGAAAGCGAAGATACATTTATTGCGCGCCGCCGCCATTTACAAGCATTGGATGAAACACAAACCTATGTTGATAACGCCGAGATTCAGCTGAAAAAATACAACGCAGGGGAGTTAATGGCAGAAGAGTTGCGATTAGCGCAAAATGAGCTAGGGAAAATCACAGGAAAATTCACATCAGATGATTTATTAGGCGAAATTTTCAGTAGTTTCTGCATCGGAAAGTGATCTAATAATGCCCCCTATTGACCCTAATGATTTAAAACAAGCGCAACAGCTAATGCTTGAAGGGCTTGTCTGCTTTGATAAAATTTGTAAAAAGCATGATTTAAAATACTGGCTAGATAGTGGAACATTGCTCGGCGCAGTACGTCACAAGGGCTTTATTCCATGGGATGATGATATTGATTTATCTATGCCCGTAGAAGATTATTTAAAATTTAAAGAAATAGCTCAAACAGAGCTTGAAACAGGGATGTTTTTGCAAACCAAGCAAACTGACCCACGTTTTCCTTTTGATTATATGAAGATCAGAAATGATAACGCGACAATTGTTGAATTTCATGAAGAAGGCAAAACGGTAGATTATCACCAAGGTGTTTTTGTTGATATTTTTCCTATGCTGACTATAAGAA
>DQUJ01000077.1 GCA_015662325.1 Leucothrix mucor
GCTACAAATTGCGCCCGATTACTTTTTGAGGCATTAATCATATAGCTTTGATATTCGTGGGTATGGTGACGTTTGTAAAAGCCATCAGTATAGCCACGGTTTGCTAGGTTTTCTAACGTACCCAATAAACTAATATCAAACTCTTTGCCTGCAACGGCATCATCAATCGCTTTGCGATAAGTTTGTGCGGTACGTGCAGCATAGTAATATGATTTGGTGCGTCCTTCTATTTTCAAACAATCAATACCAATTTCACACAATCGCTCAACGTGTTCTACCGCACGCAGATCTTTAGAGTTCATAATATACGTGCCATGCTCATCCTCCATAATGGGGAGCAATTCACCCGGACGTTCTTTCTCTTCTAAGAAATAAACCTCATCGGCTAGTGGATGACGTCCTTGATCACCGATACCTTTATTGTTCAACATATCCTCTGAAAACAGGATTTCTTTAGGTTGAATAATACCTTCATCGGTTTCAACGGCTGGTTTTGTATCATATTTCCAACGGCATGAGTTGGTGCAAGTGCCTTGGTTTGGGTCACGATGGTTGAAATAACCCGACAACAAACAGCGACCAGAGTAAGCAATACATAATGCACCGTGTACAAAAACTTCTAACTCCATGTCTGGGCATTCTTGGCGAATTTCTGCAATTTCATCCAGTGATAGTTCGCGCGATAAAATAATTCGCTCAACACCAATGGTTTTCCAAAACTTTACGCTGGCATAATTAACTGTATTAGCTTGCACCGAAAGATGAATAGGCATATCAGGCCATGCTTCACGCGTCATCATTATCAGCCCAGGGTCTGCCATGATAAAAGCATCAGGCTTCATTGCGGCAACAGGATCAAGGTCTTCTATAAAGGTTTTTAATTTACTGTTATGCGGCGATGAATTTACGGTGAGGTAAAACCTTTTACCCATTTCATGCGCCTCTTGAATGCCTTTCGCAAGTTTCTCGTTGAGAAATTCATTATTACGCACGCGCAAGCTATAACGGGGTTGTCCAGCATAAATTGCATCTGCTCCATAGGCAAACGCATAGTGCATACTTTTAAGTGTGCCCGCTGGGGCTAATAGTTCTGGTTTTTTCATGCGCGAAGCTTAGCGCATAAGCGCTAAGGTGTAAAAATGTTACGTTAGAGAAATGATTATTTCTTTTGTGATTTGCGTTTCAATACAATTTTCATCGTTACCGTTTCGATCAATGACCATAAATTTATTCATTCCATCATTTATTGGCATTAAATAATGATGCCAAACACCTTTGTGATAATTCACTCCTTGCTATCCATCACTGATAAATAATTCTAGCTTTGTTGTATCAAGTGTTTCCGCTGGTGTTGAAAACAATATTAAAAATGGGCTTTCACATAACGGATAAAACATTGAGAATTCTTTATCGGCAGAATGAATATCTACAACCTCGCCATAAGATGCAAAGGCTTCAGCAGATGATGGTTTTCGTGTGAGCAACACTAGCGGACTACCCA
>DQUJ01000255.1 GCA_015662325.1 Leucothrix mucor
CAATAATTAGGTAATAACGGTTGGCTCATGCATGCCAGTATAACCGATAATATTGGCTATTAATTCAGCCGTTTCAATTAAATTATAAAGCGCATCTTGTGTGTCGAGATCATGCAAGGCAATGTCTTTTTCATAACGTTCTACATATAAACGCAATGTTGCGCCTTCTGTGCCTGTGCCCGATAGGCGAAAGATAATACGAGAACCATCATCAAAGAGTATTCGTAACCCTTGGTTTTCACTTACAGAATCATCCACAGGGTCGTGGTAGCTAAAATCATCAGCTGTGGTAATGGTGCTATTGTTAAATACTTTGCCAGCAAGGCTCGGTAAATTCTCTTTTAAGTTTGCCATTAATTCTTCGGCAGGCTTTAGCGGAATATTTTCATAATCATGACGAGTGTAGTAGTTTCTGCCATATTCTGCCCAGTGTTCACGTACAATATCTTCTACACTTTGTTTGCGTTCTGCCAAAATATTCAGCCAACACAGTACCGCCCATAGCCCGTCCTTTTCACGCACATGATCAGAGCCCGTACCAAAACTTTCTTCACCGCACAGGGTGATGCGATTATCGTCTAACAGATTGCCAAAAAACTTCCAGCCTGTGGGTGTTTCATAACAAGGAATATCGAGTTTTTTTGCAACGTGATCGGCCGCTTGGCTGGTGGGCATGGAACGGCCAATACCTTTTAGACCCTTTTTATAGGCAGGAATAAGATGCGCATTAGCGGCAATAATTGCCAATGAATCGCTTGGTGTAACAAAGAAATAATCGCCCATGATCATATTACGATCACCATCACCATCGGATGCCGCACCAAAATTTGGTGCGTTGTCTTCATCGTACATGCGTGCCACTAACTGCTCTGCATGTACAAGGTTAGGGTCGGGGTGAAACCCACCAAAATCGGGGAGTGATTGCCCACGAATCACAGAACCTTCGGGTGCTTCTAATATTTCTTCAAAAATCTTATGCGCATAACTACCCGTTACCGCATACATGGCATCAAAACAAATAGAGAATTTATCTGATTTAAGAAGATATTTGATGTGCATAAAATCAAATAGGCTTTTCATTAGTTCAGCATAATCATCAACAGGGTCGATAATTTCGATGGTCATATTGGCAAGTTCATAATCACCGATAAGATCCAATGGGATTCCTTTAATAGGCGCTATATTGTATTCGCGTATTTTTTTAGATTCTTCAAAGACAGCATCTGTAAATTCTTCTGGGGCAGGGCCGCCATTGCTAATATTATATTTAATCCCAAAATCACCATTAGGCCCACCTGCATTGTGGCTTGCTGATAAAATAATGCCACCAAGCGCGTCATTTTTACGAATAAGATGCGAGACGGCAGGTGTCGATAAAATACCACCTTGACCGAGAATGATGTGTTTTACATTATTAGCCGCCGCCATACGCAAAATAATTTGAATGGCTTCGCGGTTATAAAACCGACCATCACCACCAACAACCAGAGTAGACCCTGCGAGTTTAGGTAAGCAATTAAAAATAGATTGCACAAAGTTTTGTAAGTAATCGGTCTTTTTAAAACGTTGTACCGTTTTTCGCAAGCCCGATGTGCCAGGCTTTTGATCATTAAACGGTTGGGTCTTTACGGGTAGCATTTTTATTGGCTTACTGTAGTACATGTGTTCTCAATGTTTAAGAGACCTTTCACAGGTCTCATGTTAAAATACAAATATGATCAAAAAAATTTCTACAAAAAATAAAACGGGCTTTTATAAAGACTTTAACTCCAAGCAAACTAAAGTTTTTTCATCTCGTCCACACTCATTTGTTGATTTAATGGAAATGTATGAACTTAATTATATACGTCTCCGATTGTTTTGTGGTGATATTCGTGATCTTCCTGATGAATCAATCTCTACCGTCGAAGGTAGCGTCCCCATCAAACTTACTGTATTAGAGCGCTCCAAACACACCACCTTGCTTATGTTAACCTATCTGTTTGAAAGCGACAAACGTCCAGACCTAAAAATTCAAGTTTATCATGACTCTAGACAAGCTAATGTACTAAGCAGAAGTTGTCAAATTAAGGGCAGAGAAATCAGGCTTTGGGAAAAACAAGTCGATACGATATTACTTTGTCGTTGGCGTCTGAATCGTTTTTTATATAAATGGTTGAATTATTTAGACCACAAAGGGCATGATTTTCAGTCAGAAACGCTTGATAAATCTTAAATAGCACTTCATAAAATACTTCACAACACCTGTCTCTAATACTTGACTATTTTACTTGGTTAGTTATAATACCCACTAAACTAGTCGGAAATTATTGTGCTTGTAAACCCCCTGTTTATCTAGATTCTACAGATATCTCTCATAAAAACAGGCTAGTACAGCGAGGTATAAATATTATGAAACTTTCAACAAAAGGGCGTTACGCCGTTACAGCAATGATGGATTTAGCAATCCACGATAGAGACGGCCCTGTTACCTTGGCAGATATTTCCAATTGTCAGGGAATATCACTTTCATATTTAGAACAGTTGTTTGCACGATTACGCCAGAGTAATTTGGTCGAAGGTGTTAGAGGCCCCGGTGGCGGTTATCGTTTAGGTAAGCCTGCGAGCCAAATCAGTGTGGCCGATATTGTTGTTGCGGTAGATGAATCATTAGATAGTACGCGCTGCAAAGGCAATAAAGATTGCGACAATGGCGAGCGTTGTTTAACCCATAAACTATGGAATGATTTAAGCGAAAGGCTCTATGAATTTCTAGATGGCATCACCCTTGCCGAATTTATTAGCCAGCCAGAAGTGCGTAAAATATCGCAACGACAAGATACAACTGCAAGTCGTATAGCGAATATGTTTCCGCCACGTTCGAAAGCAAGTTAAGTAGCGCTGTTTTTCCACCAATCAGTAATCACTTCACCCACAGCAGGGTTAACGAAGTAGCCATAAGAGCGGTGGAAGTTTAAGCCATCTTCATTACGAAAATAATTATAAACACCGTTTGAATGATCAATGATGGATTCCGTCATGTCAGGCTTTAACATTTCTTTGTAATCATCCTCAAAGTTTCTATCCAGTGGAGTAATATCCCCCACTGCAGATACATTAACCCAATGACGAATATTGCTCGGGTATTTTTTATTGTGATCTTTGTGTTTGTGGCCCAGTAAGCGTTTTTGCACGTAATTCATCCCTAATGGGCTACCGATGCTTAAAAATAAATCATGTCATGACAACTTTAGTCAAAAGGCGTTGAAAGAATTAACATTTATAATCATTAGCAGATATACTTGTTGTGCAATCTTCTATAATTATAAACATAAATCTATCATAAGGGCGATTACAAGGGGGGAAATATGGATCAGCATTTACAATCAGAATCAGATAATAAAAATATCGACTCAATGCTCGACGGTGAAAATGCGGCCTATTTAGAATTATTATTCGAAAACTATCTACAAGACCCTTTATCTGTAAGTAAAGAGTGGCAAGACTATTTTAGTAAAATGCCAGTGCCTGCCGATTTTTGCGATGGTGATACACATACAGCGTTGCGCCAACAGTTCCGCACCTATAAATTACATTCTCAAGAGAATGATTTTAGCCATAGCTGCCCTGATAACTTGCAAGATTTAGAAACCGAAAGACAGCAAGTACATGTATTGCAAATGATTGAGGCATACCGAAGCTCTGCTCACTTAGTCGCCAATACTAATCCTTTATACGAAGGCAAAACGCAACCATCGTTACCCGAATTAACCTTGGAGCATTATAACCTTGATAAGGTTGATCAAGATAAACACTTTGACTCTGGGAATTTACAGTTAAGTGATACGCCCACCTTGGGCAATATTTACCGTGCCTTGCGCAATACCTATACCAATAGTATTGGTATTGAATATATGCACATTGTTGATAGGGAAGAAATTCGTTGGTTTCAAGGGCAGTTAGAACCGTGTCAGGCAAAGCCTAAAGTAGACGATACGCAAAAGAGTAAGCTGCTTGATCAACTGATTGCCGCCGAAACATTAGAGCGTTATTTACATAAAAAATACGTGGGGCAAAAACGCTTTTCATTAGAAGGCGGTGAGAGCTTAATTCCTTTATTGCATGAACTCATTCATCATTCGGGTCGCCAAAAAACCCGTGAAATTGTACTCGGTATGGCGCACAGAGGTCGTTTAAATGTGCTGATTAATATCATGGGTAAATCACCCGATGATATTTTTAAGGAATTTGAAGGCGAAGGTATGTCCGAAGAAACCATGGGTGATGTTAAATACCACAAAGGTTTTTCGTGCAGCATTCAAACCGAACAAGACGCGATGCATTTATCGCTGGCGTTTAATCCATCTCATTTAGAAATTGTCGCTCCGGTAGTCTGTGGTTCGGTACGCGCGCGCCAAGATCACCGCTCCGATCAAGGCGGACAAGTTGTCGCT
This sequence comes from Leucothrix mucor, assembly GCA_015662325.1. Next base: position 4,434 of record DQUJ01000255.1, read on the forward strand.
ATCAATATCCACGGCGATGCCGCGTTTGCAGGGCAAGGCGTGGTGATGGAAACCTTTAACATGTCGGAAACACGTGGCTATCGTATTCACGGTACGGTGCATGTGGTGATTAATAATCAGATTGGCTTTACGACGAGTACACAGGTTGATAGTCGCAGCACTTATTATCCTACCGATGTTGCGAAAATGATCAATGCGCCGATTCTGCACGTCAATGGAGATGACCCCGAAGCGGTGGCGTATGTCTCGCGCATAGCGTTGGATTATCGTTTGCGATTCAAAAAAGACATTGTGATTGATTTGGTGTGTTACCGCCGCCATGGTCATAATGAAGCGGATGAGCCCGCAATAACCCAGCCGACTATGTATACAGCAATACGCAACAAACCCACTACGCGTAAATTATATGCTCAAAAGTTGATTAGCGAAGGTTTGATTAGTGAGAACGAAGAAACCGTTCGTATCCAAGACTATAAAGAAAAAATCGCAGCAGGCACTAAGGCGGTTGATATTTTAGATTACAGTAGCGTACCCGAACACTTTAAAGTGAACTGGAATATCTATAAAGACCGCCATTGGACTAGCCCTGCGGATACGGGGTGCGATCTTAAAAAATTACGCGCCTATGTTAAGAATTGTCATGCTGTACCCAAACACATGGTATTACATGATCGGGTTGCCAAAATACTCGCAAAGCGGGATTTAATGGTAAAAGGCGAGGTGCCTGTTGATTGGGGGTTTGCCGAGAACCTAGCCTACGCCAGTTTATTAGCCGAAGGTTATCACGTACGCTTAAGCGGGCAAGACAGTGGACGTGGCACATTTTCGCATCGTCATGCCGTGTTACATAGCCAAATCGAAAGTCGTGCATGGATTCCCTTAAGGCACGTGCTTAAAAACAAGAAAAATCAGGGCAAGGTCAATATTATTGATTCTGTATTATCCGAAGAAGCGGTATTAGCGTTTGAATACGGTTATGCTACATCAAGCCCGAATACCTTAGTGATTTGGGAAGCGCAATTCGGTGATTTTGCAAACGGTGCGCAGGTCGTGATTGACCAGTTTATCAGTTCGGGTGAACAGAAATGGGGGCGTTTATCTGGCTTAACTATGTTCTTACCGCACGGTTTAGAAGGCATGGGTGCAGAACATTCATCGGCGCGTTTGGAGCGTTTTTTACAACTGTGCGCACAGCTAAACATGCAAGTCTGTGTGCCGAGTACTCCTGCGCAAATCTTCCATATGTTACGCAGGCAAATGATTCGTCAATACCGAAAACCGTTGATTGTGTTTACGCCTAAAAGTTTACTACGCCACCCAATGGCGGTGAATACCATTGAAGAACTCGCCAGTGGTAGCTTTCGTACTATTATTGATGAAATAAGCGAGCGTATCAGCAAAAATAAAGCCTCGGTAACACGTGTCGTTTTATGTAGCGGTAAGGTTTATTACGATTTATTGCAAGCGAGAGATGATAAAGACAGTGATCATTCACATATAGCACTGATTCGTATTGAGCAACTTTATCCCTTCCAAGAAGAACTGCTAGAAAAGATATTAGCGACTTATTCAAACCTTAAAGAGTTAGTATGGTGTCAGGAAGAAGCGCGCAATCAAGGCGCATGGGATAGTATCAAACATCGTTTTCGTCATTATGAAGATAAATATAACGTCGTTTGTATGAGCCGACCTAGCGCTGCCGCACCTGCGGTTGGCTCGTTAGTTATTCATAAAAAACAACAGGCGGCGTTAATTGCAGAAGCGATGAGTAGCCAATTACCTAAAAATATAGAACGACCTAGAAAGAGATAATCATGACGATAGAAATCAAAGTACCTCAATTACCCGAATCCGTCAGTGATGCCACAATTGCCCTATGGGTGAAAAAAGTGGGCGAGCAGGTTAATGCGGAAGATAATCTACTAGAACTAGAAACAGATAAGGTGGTGTTAGAAGTGACCGCTCCCGTATCAGGCGTGCTAAGAAAAATTGTAGCAGAGCAGGGCGCTACTGTGTTGGCAGGTGATGTGATTGGTTATTTGGATGAATCAACAAACGAAAAAGTACACTCAA
>DQUJ01000237.1 GCA_015662325.1 Leucothrix mucor
ATTCCTGAAATGATCCACGATGTTCAAGTAGAAGCGACGTTTCCTGATGGGACGAAGCTGGTTACTGTTCACAACCCGATTGTTTAGAGAGAGCTACCGCAGTTAAGCCCTCTCTCCCTAGCAGGGAGGGAGTTGGAGAGAGGGTAGAGGCTTAAAAATAGCCATATTGTTTGATTTTTTACCCCCCCCCTGCTAGGTGGAGGGGACTTTTTCCTTAACTTTCTGGCAACAAGAGGGTGACGGTATTTTTGAATTGGAGAGTAAAAAATGATTCCCGGAGAAATGATTGTCGCCAAAGGCGAAATAGAATTAAACCAAGGCAGAAAGTCCGTCGATGTGACCGTTGCAAATACAGGTGATCGCCCGATTCAAGTCGGCTCACATTACCATTTTTATGAAACTAATCACGCGTTAGAATTTGAGCGCGATAAAACCAAAGGTTTTCGCTTAGACATTGCCGCAGGTACGGCGGTACGTTTTGAACCTGGGCAAACACGCTCAGTGAAATTGGTTGATTTTACAGGTGATCGAAAAGTGTATGGCTTTAATGCTGAAGTCATGGGAGAGCTATAATGGCTAAGATTAGCAGGCAAGCCTACGCAGAAATGTATGGTCCAACCGTTGGCGATCGCCTACGTTTAGGTGATACCGAGCTTTGGTTAGAAGTTGAAAAAGATTTAACTACCTACGGCGACGAAGTTAAATTTGGCGGTGGAAAAGTTATCCGCGATGGAATGGGGCAAAGCCAACGTTTGTCAGCCGAAGTTGCTGATATGGTGATAACTAATGCGCTGATTATGGATCACTGGGGAATAATCAAAGCAGATATTGGCATTAAAAATGGCCGTATTTCTGGTATTGGAAAAGCGGGTAATCCTGATGTTCACCCCAATGTCGATATTGTTATTGGCCCTGGTACAGAGGCCATTGCAGGTGAAGGTCACATTATTACAGCAGGCGGAATCGACGCGCACATTCACTTTATCTGCCCGCAACAAATTGAAGAAGCACTAACCTCAGGCGTAACTACTATGCTGGGTGGCGGCACTGGACCAGCAACAGGAACAAACGCTACAACGTGTACTCCAGGCCCGTGGAATATTCACCGCATGTTACAAGCGGCAGAAGAATTTCCAATGAATTTAGGTTTTATGGGCAAGGGCAATGCCAGCTTGCCAGAAGCACTGGATGAGCAAATCGAAGCAGGCGTGATGGGTTTAAAACTGCATGAAGACTGGGGAACTACGCCAGCATCTATCGACAACTGTTTAAGCGTTGCCGAGCGTTATGACATTCAAGTGGCGATTCATACGGACACATTAAATGAATCTGGTTTTGTAGAAGACACCTTTGCCGCCTTCAGAAATCGTACCATTCATACATTTCATACAGAGGGCGCAGGCGGTGGACACGCCCCCGATATTATAAAAGCCTGTGGTGAGCTAAATGTTTTGCCTTCATCGACCAATCCAACGCGTCCTTACACCGTAAATACGGTAGATGAGCATTTGGATATGTTGATGGTGTGCCATCATCTTGACCCCAGTATTGCCGAAGACGTGGCGTTTGCAGAATCTCGTATTCGCCGTGAAACAATTGCTGCCGAAGATATTCTGCATGACTTGGGTGCATTCTCGATGATTGCATCAGACTCGCAAGCGATGGGGCGCGTTGGTGAAGTGATTACACGTACATGGCAAACGGCACATAAAATGAAAGTACAACGCGGTAGTTTAGCTGGTGACCCTAAAACAAACGACAACAACCGTATCAAACGCTACATCGCAAAATATACGATTAATCCAGCACTGGCTCACGGCATCGCACATGAAGTTGGTTCGATTGAAGTGGGAAAATTGGCAGACATTGTTTTATGGAAGCCAGCGTTTTTTGCTACAAAACCAAGCTTGATTATCAAAGGTGGCATGATTGCCAATGCACCGATGGGTGATCCTAATGCTTCAATTCCAACACCGCAACCTGTGCATTATCGCCCGATGTTTGGCGCTTATGGTGGCGCGCGATTGGCAACATGTATGACGTTTTTATCACAAGCGAGTATGGATGCTGGAATTGCTGATCAGCTGGGTGTGAAAAGTTTAGTGAGTGCGGTGAAAGGTTGTCGTTCAGTAAAGAAGACTGACATGATTCACAATGATTATATGCCAGAGATTGATGTAGATTCGCAAACGTATGAAGTGCGCGCAGATGGTGAGTTACTAACTTGTGAACCTGCGGACGTTTTGCCATTGGCGCAGAGATACTTTTTGTTTTAATGTTTTATTCCCTCTCCCACGGGAGAGGGCTAGGGTGAGGGGAAAGATAATTGATAAAGTTTGAAAAGAAAATAGAAAGCGGCACTCCTGATGCGACGGTCACATTGCCACGAGACATGCGCGAAAAAAGCCGTTTAAAAGTCACGCTGGATGATGGTCGTGAAGCTGGCTTATTCTTTGAAAAAGGCACAAGTTTTCAAGACGGTGATTTAATCATCAGCGATGATGAAAGTGTATTAGTTGAAATTAAAGCCGCCGATGAAACGGTATCAAGTGTGATTTGTGACGACCCGCTTCAACTTGCTCGTGCATGTTACCACCTTGGCAATCGACATATCCCATTACAAATAAATAAAAGTATTTTACGATACCAACACGATCATGTTTTGGATGAAATGGTGCGCGGTTTAGGGTTAGAAGTAAAAACAGAACAAGCCCCATTTGAGCCTGAAGCTGGTGCTTACAGTGGCGGAGGTCATCATCACCATTTGCACGATAACCATAGCCACAGTCACTAAATGAGCAATACTTTTAATAACAATTTAAGCATACTAAAGCTCATGCAACTGAGTAGTCCGACGTTACCCGTAGGTGCGTTTGCTTATTCGCAAGGTTTAGAATCAGCGATTGAAATGGGCATAATCACAGATAAAGAAACTTTGGCAGCATGGTTAAAAGACTCGCTAATTTTTAGTTCAAAACACGTTGATTTACCTTTGTTTAAACGTATTTACGAATGTTGGGATGGAGGTGATAACGGGACTGTATTGGTCTGGAATAAAACTCTATTTGCACAAAGAGAAACAAAAGAGTTGCGCGATGAAGATCATCAACTAGGGCTAGCTTTAGCGCGCTTATTAGATGATTTAGGTATCAAGCAAGCGAAGGCTTTAAGAAAAGAAAAACAGCTTTGTTTCCTTACCCTATTTACCTTGGCAGCTTGTGAGTGGAATATAGAAATGGAGCAAGCTGCCAATGGTTTTATTTGGTCATGGTTGGATAATCAGATTGCAGCGGCAATTAAGTTAGTGCCTTTAGGGCAGACTGATGGGCAACGTGTGCTATCAGAGTTATTACCGATAATCCCACAGATTGTTGAACAAGGTTTTGCCGTAACAAGTGATGAAATTGGAGCATCGTTGCCGATGATGGCAATTTTTAGTTCACAGCATGAAACACAGTATTCGAGATTATTCAGATCTTAAGTTAACTACTGATTACCCCCCCCCCTAGCAGCGGGAGGCTTAGGGAGGGGAGGAGAAAGCCTAGAGTCACAATAAGATTTGTGCAAGCGCTAGCTTTCATAACCCTCACCTTAGCCTCTTCCCTACTTACGGAGAGGGGATAAAAATAGAATAAAATAAAACAGGAGTCATAATAAATGAGTAACAAAAAAGTACTAAGAATCGGCGTAGGAGGTCCAGTAGGATCAGGAAAAACAGCATTGTTGCGCCACTTATGTAAAGAAATGCAAAAAAATTACGACTTAGCTGTAGTCACCAATGATA
>DQUJ01000037.1 GCA_015662325.1 Leucothrix mucor
GAGCCTGATTAAGTCGATTAAATTTTAGCGCAGAAAAAGCTGTCGCTATTTTTCACGAAGTGAGCTGGAATGGTTGCTCCCTTGTAGCGATCTTCGTGGAAAATATCGGCAGTTTTAGCAAGTTGAAAATAAATGAACTTGATCAGGCTCTCCTTTAGGGGGCTGCGAAAGCATGTTATTCTCTCCGCTTTAAGAATATAACTAGAGAAACACCGTGAGTGATAACGCAAACGACAACACAGTCGACTACAAGAAAACACTAAACCTGCCATCCACTAGCTTTCCTATGAAAGGAAACCTTGCTAATCGCGAACCTGCGATGTTAAAAGAATGGATAAAAGCTGATCTTTACGGTCAGTTGCGTAAAAATTCAGCAGGGCGTGAGAAATACATACTGCACGATGGGCCTCCGTTTGCGAATGGTCAGTTACACCTTGGTCATGCAGTTAATAAAATCCTCAAAGATATTATTTTAAAAAGCAAAACATTATCAGGCTTTGATACGCCTTATATACCGGGCTGGGATTGTCACGGTTTACCGATTGAAGCAATTGTTGAAAAGAAAGTCGGCAAAGTTGGGCAAAAAGTGGATGCTACCAAGTTCCGTGAATTGTGCCGAGAATACGCGGGTAAACAAGTCGAAATTCAAAAAGAAGGCTTTATCCGTATGGGCGTTTTGGGCGAATGGGATAAGCCTTACCTAACGATGGACTATAAAACAGAAGCCGATATTGTTCGGTCATTTGGAAAAATCATTGAAAAAGGGCACTTAGAGAAAGGTCAAAAGCCTGTTAATTGGTGTTTAGATTGTGGATCATCCTTAGCAGAAGCTGAAGTTGAATACGAAGACAAAACCTCTGATTCTATCGACGTTAAATATTTAGCGATTGACCAAAGCGCGATTACTGCAAAATTCAGTGCATCAAATGTTGATGATATTCATTTAGTCATCTGGACAACAACGCCATGGACATTACCAGCCAGTATGGCGGTGACGTTAAATGAAGATTTTAACTACCTGCTTATTAAAACAGAAAAGGGCGCGCTAGTTTTAGAAGAGACTTTGCACGAAGCCGCATTAGAACGTTATGGGCTAAAAAACCAAGCGCTACTTGGGTCTTGTAAAGGTGCTGACCTTGAAGGTTTAATGCTAAAACATCCTTTTTATGATCGTGAGCTTCCCATTATTTTAGGCGAGCATGTAACAGCAGAAGGCGGCACAGGTGCAGTGCATACAGCGGCCGCACACGGTACGGACGATTACATCGTTGCTAAAAAATACGATTTAGAAGTCATTAATCCACTTGGCAATGATGGTCACTTCTTTGAAGATGTTGGACTCGTCGGCGGACAATTTGTTTACGGTGGTAATAAAACCGTACTGGCAGAAATTGCTGAAAATGGAAGCCTACTTTGCCAACAAAAAATCCGCCATAGTTACCCGCATTGTTGGAGACATAAAACGCCGATTATTTTCCGTGCAACGCCACAGTGGTTTATCAGCATGGAAAAGAAAGGACTTCGCCAAGATGCGCTTAAAGGCATTGATGACGTTAAATGGGTTCCTGACTGGGGAAGAAGTCGCCTGCATAAAATGATTGAAGGTCGTCCCGATTGGTGTGTTTCACGCCAGCGATACTGGGGCGTACCCATTACGTTATTTGTGCATAAAGAAACCGAAGAACTTCACCCCAACACACTGGAATTAATAGAAAATATTGCCAAAGGTATGGAAGGCGAAGGCATCGAATATTGGCATCGCATGAGTATTGAAGACCTTATTGGTGATGATGCAAAAGATTATTACAAGACAACCGATACGATTGATGTTTGGTTCGATTCTGGTACAACACATTTCTCCGTATTAGATCGCCGTGAAAACTTACACTCACCTGCTGACCTTTATTTAGAAGGTTCGGACCAGCATCGTGGCTGGTTCCATTCGTCATTACTGACATCCATTGCGATGCATGGCAAACCGCCTTACAAGAATGTGTTAACACATGGTTTTGTGGTGGATGCAAAAGGCAAGAAAATGTCGAAATCTATCGGCAATGTTATCTACCCCGATAAAGTAATGAAGAACTTGGGCGCAGATATATTACGCCTGTGGGTTTCATCATCGGATTACACACGTGAAATTACAGTATCTGATGAAATCTTAAAACGTGCCGCCGATGCGTATCGACGCATCCGAAATACGGCGCGTTATTTGCTCTCAAATACCAATGATTTCAACCCAGAAACTGATTTAGTTGCACCTGATAAAATGCTACCGCTGGATCGTTGGGCCGTGGCACAAGCGGCGCAATCGCAAGCTAAAATCATCCAAGCCTATGATGAAATGCAATTTCATATTGTCCATCAAGAATTGCTAAAATTCTGCTCAATTGATATGGGCAGTTTGTATTTGGATATTACTAAGGATCGCCAATACACGATGCCAGCAAAATCATTGGCGCGGCGTTCGGCGCAAACAGCGGCGTATCATATTTTACAAGCATTGGTGCGTTGGATGGCTCCCATACTCAGTTTCACCAGTGAAGAAATTTGGAATTCGATTTATCAAGAGCAGGCGAAGCCCGTCGATTATGTTCTGCTAACAGAGTGGTATGACCAGTTGTTTGAATTAAGTGATAATGAAGCGTTGAGCGAATCAGACTGGGCAAATATTTTTGCAGTTCGTATTTCTGTTAGTAAGCAATTGGAGCTTCTACGTAAAGATGCGGGCATTGGCTCATCCTTAAATGCAGATGTAACCGTTTATGCTTCGGGCGAAATGCTCGCCGCCTTAAATAAACTGGGTGATGAATTACGCTTTGTGCTGATCACCTCTGGCGCAAAAGTAGAAGAAGCGACGACACAACCCGATGAAACACTCGTTGCCGAAGGCGAAGGCGTAGACAATGTTTGGTTAGCGGTAACCGCGTCTAACGCAGAAAAATGTGTACGTTGCTGGCATCATCAAGCCAGTGTTGGCAGTAATAACGAACACCCTGAACTGTGTGATCGCTGTGTGACCAACGTAACCGCAATTTTGGGTTCGGTAGCCGATGGAGAGGTGCGCCACTATGCTTAAATGGTTATGGGTGACTATTCTGGTTATTTTCTTCGACCAATTAACCAAATGGATGGCAGAAGCCAACCTTGAGCTAGGCGAGATAATTCCAACCGTTATTCCACATTTCAACTGGAGCTTAGCCTATAACACGGGCGCTGCGTTTGGCATGTTAAGCGACGCGGGTGGCTGGCAACGTTGGTTTTTTGCGATTCTCGCGATTGTAATCAGCATATCCATTGTTATTTGGATTACTAAACTAAAAGACGATGAAACATGGACGGCAGTTGCGTTAACATTGGTTCTAGGTGGTGCATTGGGCAATTTAATTGATCGTGTACTTCACGGAAAAGTGATTGATTTTATCGACTTTTATTTAGATTGGGATGTGTTTTTCTTAAGCAAATGGTCCGATGGTTTCTCGCATTTTGCTACATTTAATATTGCCGATATTGCGATTACACTGGGTGCGGCTGTTTTAGTCATCATGAGTTTATTTCATAAAGAAGAAGACGAACCTCAAAAAACTAGAACGTTATAAGTAGAACCCACAATAATTAGCTAATTTACTAGGGGATAAATTATTTACAAAATTAATCTAAAATAATTCATACACATCCATTCGTCAGATAAGTGACTGCTTTTGCTACAATTCGTCGTGTACTTGTAGACACAAAAATTAGATCGTTTAATATACACCCCGTTAGTAAAAATGAACTGTTTTCCCAAAAGCGGTTCGAATAATAAAAATATAACGGAAAAAACCCCCAATGAAATCACAAACCCTGATAGGGCTTGCGACGATAACTATTAGTTTATCTGCTTGCAGCCAACAAAGACCTACTCCTGTACATTCAGGCAGTACCTCAAAATCTTATTATGTAAATAACACACATAAGGCGACTAATAATCCGGCCTCCCAACGTGTTGTTTATAGACCTGCGGCTACTAGAGCACAGCATCGGCCTGCGCCTCGTCGAGTACAACCTCGTGCGCAACAACGTCCGCCTGCTGAAAGAGTCGTGCGTCATACGCCTGTTCGTCGGCCCGTGCAAAGAGCACCTGTAAGAAAAGCTAATATGGCGGCACAGGTTAATCAAAAAGAATTATATTCTATTGGTGATAAAATCTTCCAAAACGAAAGTGGTGGGCGTATTGATCAACTGGTTCATTGGAATAAGCGTGAAGATTTCGCAGCCATGGGTATTGGACATTTCACATGGTATCCAGCAGGTCGTCGCCAACGTTTTGGTAACACCTTCCCTGGATTGCTTGATTACCTTCAGCAGAATGGCGTTAAGCTACCGCACTGGGTACAACGTGCACGCTTTGAAGGCGCCCCTTGGCGATCACGTAGTGAATTGATGGCAGCTAAAAATACGCCTCAGGTGCGTGAATTTGCACAGTTGCTTTATAATACGCGTCATTTACAAGCACAATACATTATGAATCGTGCGATGCGTGCAATGCCACGTTTAGTTAAGAAGACTCCCTCACACCTACGTAGCCAAGTGGCTAATAACTTAAATGCGGTGGCAAATACACCTGGCGGTCGTTATGTGTTGATTGATTACGTTAACTTTAAAGGTGAAGGCTTAAACCGTCACGGCGGTTATAAAGGTCACAACTGGGGTTTATTGCAAGTGTTAGAAGAAATGCGCCCAGCTCGCCCTGGTCAACAAGCATTGAATGAATTTGCAGATGCGGCAATGCGTGTTTTAGAGCGTCGTGTTAGAAATTCGAACCCTGCTCGTAACGAAAGAAAATGGTTAGCTGGCTGGAGAAATAGAACGAATACGTATCGTTCACCGATCTAAATAGCTAACTTAAAAGTAGCTCAATAAAAAGCCCTGAATTAATCAGGGCTTTTTTATGTCAGAAATAACTGTGCCAGTTAATCTGTACGGCTAGTGACTTCTAACAAGTGATAACCAAACTGTGTTTTCACTGGACCTTGTACTGTATTAAGCGGTGCGCTAAATACCACTTTATCAAATTCTGGCACCATTTGACCGGGACCAAATGAACCAAGGTCTCCACCACTAGCACTTGAAGGACAGCTAGAATTCTTTTTTGCAACGTCTGCAAAGTTAGCGCCACCTTCGATTTCTTTTTTCAATGCTTCACATTGCTCTTCTGTGGGTACTAATAAATGTCTTGCGTTTGCTTGTGCCATGTTATTTTCCTAATGTTTATTTATAATAATGAGAACGGGTTTGATCTCTCAATGTAAATTTAATATAAAGACTAAATTTACAAATTCAAGCTAAGCTACAGTCCTTATGTAATAACCTTAGCACCATCTGGCGTACCTAGAATCAACACATCTGCTGGGCGACGTGCAAATAGTCCAATCGTTACAACACCTGCCAATTTATTA
>DQUJ01000251.1 GCA_015662325.1 Leucothrix mucor
ACGAAACCAAGCACCTAGAGCAAATGCGGGTGTTAATAAAACGATTAATGAGGGAGATAGTGTCACCTTAAGTGGGTCAGGTAGTAATGACCCTGATGGAAGAATTGTTAGCTATGAATGGAAAAAAGGCTCGTCGGTTATTGGTAGATCAGTAACACTTACACTAAATTCACTCACACGAGGTACGTACACCTATACCTTGATGGTCACTGATAATGACGGGGCGACAGATTCAGATAGCGTAACAGTTACTGTAAGGCCCGCAAGCACAGGTATTGTGATAAATACTATTTCTGCCCAGCGCTGTACTAGTTTAGGGATGGCAACTTATTCATTTAAAGGCGGTGTAAGGGGAACAGGATCATTTTCAGTGCGGAGTTATTCTGGTCCTAATTGTACAGGGGCGCCAGAAGGTTTAATTGTAAGCACAACTCCTCTGACTTATTCATTATCTGAAATTGTAACTGATGCATCAGGTGCAAGCAGAGCAAAGATGAAAATAACCTTAGTGTCTTTAGGGAGAACTGAGACTCGTCGAGTAAGAATTTCGAGTAGTGGTGTTGTTACTCTTTAATTATTACTAGTTGGGATCTTTGCACGTAATATTTGGGTTAAATTACGCTAATTTACTCTCGTACAAAGGTCTCAAGTTATTAGTTTCTTGAGTACATAAGCCACTGCCGCAAAACCAAATGTAGCAGTGACCATAACAGATGAGCCAATACCGCCAGCGCAAGTCAGGTCGGTTGATTTATCCGTTGGTTTTTTTTGCGTCATATTCCCATCGTCGCTTGAGTAGCTTAAATGCTCAGTGGAGAACACGCAGGCGACCCCAAAGCGACGTTTGGTGTTTCTCGCAAAATTATACTTTTGGCGTAATATTTTACGTGTTTTAGAGAGTAAGGGGTCGGATTCTGTGCGACTTAAGTCGGCTGTTTTTATCTTTTCTAGTTTTATCTGTCCGCCTGCACCGCCAACGGTAATTATGGGTAGTTTGTTACGTTTACACCATGCGATCAATGCCGCTTTTACGCGCGAATTATCAATGCAGTCGATTACATAATCTGCATCTGTAGTGATGAGTTGAGGGATGTTTTCTGTTGTAACAAATTCATCGATGGTAATAACATCGCAATCTTCATTGATATTTAAAATGCGCTCTCTCATTACCGCAGTTTTATCTCGCCCAAGTGTATTACTCATTGCAGGTAGTTGGCGGTTGATGTTTGATTCAGCAACAATATCCATATCAATTAAGGTTATTTTTCCAATGGCGTTGCGTGCCAGTGCTTCTACGGTCCAAGAACCAACACCTCCAATACCAATAACGATAATATGTGCATTGCTGAAGCGTTTTAAGCCTTCTTCTCCATAGACGCGTGCGACGCCACCAAAACGTCTTTGGAAGTCTTGCGGAGATTGATTATTTTCAATAGATTTTTTCAATATAACCTCAAAGAAAAATTAAGCTGTTATGTTTTAGATGCATCCCGTATAGTAACTACTTAGGAGCTTGTACAAGAACTATTACTTACTGAAATCTTCAACTTTTTCTCTTATTAAGGCAACAGTTAACGGACAAGTGCCTAGGGCTATAAAAAAAGGGAATAAATGATATGTTACAGTCAGAGACAATCAATCATAACGCATTAAAATTCATGGTAGAAGCGGATGCTATTAATAAAGCAATAGCGGTTGCGCACGCGGATAAATGGTCGCTTCATATTCAATACGGTTCGGATGAGATTAGAACAAAAACGGTGATCGCTAAAAATAGTGGTAAAACACGTATTTGGCGTAAACTGGATACGCTTGCTAAGTATTTATTAGATTTAGGTGTTTATACATTCGAGACAGATGTGACTAAATACGATCCGACAAAACAAACGCTTCGACGACCTGATAGTGCGGCTGCTTTAAAGCGCACCCACTTAGCGCATAAAAAATTAGCTGAACAGAATAACGATGCGGTTCCTGCCTATAATGCAGGGCTTAGTTCTAGCCCTGAAGCCTCTTCTCTTATTCGAAAACAAGAGGCCTCTCCTACAGAGGTAAGAGAAAGCTGGGAAAAACGTCGCGCCAGAATCTTAGAGGAAGAAAATCCGCGCGCTAAATAAAAAGCGGGATTTATCCTATCTGTTGGTAATATAAATTCTGCGGATGATTCGCATCTGCAAAAAAGTACCAACGTTCTGCCACTAGCCCTATGTATTGAGCAGCCACGGCAAGTAGTGGCACAACCACGGCTGAATTATTAACTGTCATTCCCATGCTGATTGCGAGTAGTGCTAGCGGAATAAAGAAAGCTAAAATAAGAAATATATACTTAATTCTGCTTACAAATGATGCTGTTTTTCCATGGAAATATTCACGGGTATTAAATGAACCACCCATTGAACCCTGCGCTTTTTGTTGAACACCAGAGTGACGAATACCAATGGCAGTTTTTAAATCTGATTTTGGTTTGATTTTTTTATTACGAATCAAGGAGGCGACACGGAAGATCAATCCTAAAACAGTGAAGATGATCGCCCAGCCTGCATAAAAGCGAGTCAGCTCAGTATTCATCCACGCAGATAATGCGGTTGCAACGGTAAAGCCAGATGCTGTGCCGAGCAAAGTAAAGTTTATAATCGTTAATGGCGAATGCCACTCTTGTAAAAACTTAATACAAGCATAGATCATGCCCGTACAAACAAATAGAGCGTAGGTTGCCACGGTTGCAAATAACCCCAGTAGTAAAGTGGCATCTACTCCTGTGCCGCCTGGTGTAAAGAATAATGCATCGCTTAAACCAAAATAATGTGCTGCGCCGTAAGCTGCAATCGCAACCATGGCAATAGGAAGCGCAATAACCTCTCGCGATAACCACGATGTTCTCCACATGGTCGCAGAGCGCCAAGCACGCTCTGGGCGACCCAGATGAAAGAAGGATGAAAACAAACCTAGTGTTAAAAGCACTACGGCTACAATACTGCCAGTCACGTAAAAGTGCGTATCGTGCTGTTCTGGCATTAGCTTAAATTGCTGAAATATTTGCCCTGTAAACAACGCAAGAAATAACCCTTGAGCCGCGCCAATTAATGTTGTCAAAAATATGACTGAGAATGCTGGATGCATGGTGTTACCTTTCTTCCTTAAACTCCCTCTCCCTTTGGGAGAGGGTTAGGGGTTAGGGTGTAAATTTAAAAATTCCACTTTTTGTTAAAAGTGGAGTCTGGATGTGTTTGGGTGAGGAGCTAAAAAATTACCAATTCGTCATATCATCTATTGATGGCCCCGTACCCGGTACATTATGCTTCTTACGTTCTTCTTTACTCAAAGGATTATCAACACGTTCTAATTCATCTTTATGAATGCGAATTTCTGTTTTACGACGCGGTAAATAATGATTAGCGGGGTTTGTGCCCCACTCAGGCATTAGCTGATAACCACCGCTTTCACGAATCACTTTTGATACTTCGGAATCTTCGTCATGTACATCGCCAAATAAACGAGCACTGGTAGGGCAAGCCATGACACAGGCAGGTAAACGTTCACGTTCTGGTAATGTTTCATCATAAATACGATCAACACACAACGTGCATTTCTTCATGACTTTTTGTTGCTCGTCAAGTTCACGTGCGCCGTAAGGGCATGCCCAAGAACAATATTTACAACCGATACATTTATCGTAATCAACCAGCACAATACCGTCTTCTTTACGCTTATAACTTGCCCCCGTAGGACAAACAGGCACGCACGGTGGCTCCTCACAATGCAAACAACTTTTGGGGAAATGTACTGTTTCTGTATTGGGATAAGTACCAATTTCAAAGGTTTGTACGCGGTTGAAGAAGGTCCCTGTAGGGTCTTCACCATAGGCATTTTCATCCACCATGGGGCCAGCAGAACCAGATGTATTCCATTCTTTACAACTGGTGACGCAGGCGTGACAACCTACACAAACATTTAGATCTATGACTAATGCAAGTTGGGTCATTTCTTCGTCCCTCTTTTTACAAACTTTTCACTGAGGCGTTTACTGCCTAATGATTCTTTAAAATTACCCGCAAAGAATGCTTGCCATTTGTTTTTACGTTTGGGTTCCATGCCGGGTAAGGGTTTTACTGGATCAAACTGGGGTGATGTTTCTTCGGGTTCCCCTTCTTCGGCTTTATAAACGCGAACACGCACATCGTACCAGCCCGCTTGACCCGTTACAGGGTCGGAATTTGAAATGTGATCACCCGCGTCATGGCTTGGTAACTCTTCACTAATGAGGTGATTTAATAAGAAACCTTTCTTGGATTCATTCGCTTTAGGATCAAGCCCCCATGTGCCAGCTGCTTTACCAATCGCATTCCACGTCCAGACTGTGCCAGGTTCAACTGATTCGGAGAAGCGACACATGCAACGTATTTTTCCGTGCATGGATTCAATCCATACCCAGTCGCCATCATCAAAACCGTTGTTACGTGCAAGAATTGGGTTTACGTATAAATAGTTATGCGTATGAATTTGGCGTAACCACGCGTTTTGAGAATCCCATGAGTGATACATTGCCATTGGCCGTTGAGTGATCGCATTCAGCGGATACTTTTGTGTGTCTGTTAGTTGTGTTTCTAAAGGGTCATGATAGAACGGTAACGGGTCGAAGTAGGTTTCCACACGCTTGCGTAAACGGTCTGGTGGTTGTCTACCCGTTGTCTTTCCCTGCGCCGCAAGACGGAATTTTTGTAATATTTCCGAATAGATGTGCACATTAATGGGCTCGTCATAACGCGTCATATTATGTTCTTGCGCCCAATGCAAATACCCACGGTTCCAGTTACGCATGTATTGGAATGATTTAGGTAATTCGTAGTGGAATACGCAATTGTTCTTTTCGTACATTTCCCATTGATTTGGGTTTGCTTCGCCCTTCATGGATTTTTCGCCACTTTTACCGCGCCAACCCGCAAGAAAACCAATGCCAGAACCAGGTGCGGTCTCAAAATTAATCACCAGATCACGGTAGTCTTTAAACTTACGGCTTCCATCTTCATTAATAAAGGAGGGCAGTTTTAAACGAGATCCCATTTCCACGATAACATCTTGGAAAGGTTTGCAGTCACCTTTGGGTTCTACAACAGGAATACGCACCGAATCAACAGGACCATCGTATTCAGAAATAGGGCGATCCAGCATCGACATTGCATCGTGGCGTTCAAGATACGATGTATCGGGTAGAATCAAATCACCAAATTCTACCGTTTCTGAATGATAGGCATCGGCAACGATAATAAACGGAATTTTGTAATCGCCATTTTCATCTTTATCCACCAGCATTTTGCGAACTTCCATGGTATTCATGGATGAGTTCCATGCCATATTCGCCATAAACATCATTAAAGTGTCGATGGGGTAGGGGTCGCCGCGCCATGCGTTGGTAATCGCATTGTGCATTAAGCCGTGCACAGACAGCGGATATTCCCATGAAAAACCTTTGTCTAAACGAATCGCTTCGCCGTTATCATCCACAAACAAATCATCCGGATCAGCGGGCCAACCCAATGGCATACCGTTTAATGGCGTATTAGGTTTAACATCGTCCCAGCCAGTAGGTGGCTTAGGACAAGGCGGAATAGGGCGTGGGAAAGGTGCTTTATGACGGAAACCGCCGGGACGATCAATTGTGCCCAATAAGGTCATTAAAATACTTAAAGCACGAATCGTATGAAAGCCATTGGAGTGTGCCGCAAGACCGCGCATGGAATGGAATGAAACAGGGTTGCCGATAACGCTATCGTGATCTTTACCCCAAGCATCGGTCCATTGGATAGGCAGTTCGATTTTTTGATCACGAGCGACGATACCCATTTCGTGCGCTAAACGACGAATGGTGTCTGCGTCGATGCCGGTAATACCTTCTGCCCATTCGGGGGTGTAACTTTCAACACGTTCTTTAAGTAATTGGAATGCAGGTTTACAAGGCGTTCCGTCGTCCAGTTTAAATTCGCCTGTTAAATACGGGTCAACGCCTTCGGTATGCATCGAAATTGGAATATTAAGATCTCTATCCCACCACAGTTTATTTTGTGCGTCGAAACAGTCTTTTTCTTCAGGTACTTCAAAACGCAGGAACATGCCTTCTTCCATGCTATCAGGGGTCATATCGACCAGTTCTGCGCCATTAGTGTAATTTATGACGAAGTCTCGATCATACAAACCGAGCTTGATAATTTCATGAATAATAGCAAGTAACAGCGCGCCATCGGTTCCTGTTTTGATTGGTATCCACTCATCTGCAATTGCTGCGTAACCCGTTCTAACAGGGTTGATTGCCACGAAGCGTCCGCCATTGCGTTTAAACTTAGACAGTTCTACTTTCATTGGATTGGAGTGATGATCTTCTGCTGTGCCGATCATAAAGAACAGTTTTGATCGTTCTAAATCCGGCCCACCAAATTCCCAGAAAGAGCCACCGATGGTGTAGATCATGCCTGCAGCCATATTGACTGAACAGAAGCCACCGTGTGCCGCATAGTTAGGTGTTCCAAATTGCTTGGCGAACATGCCAGTTAAGGCTTGCATCTGATCGCGACCTGTAAATAGGGCGAACTTTTTAGGGTCTTCTGCACGAAGCTTTCCTAAGCGTTCTTCCATAATGCCAAACGCCTTGTCCCAAGAGATTTCCTCAAAGTCACCTGCACCACGTTCCGTACCTGCTTTTCGTAAAAGAGGTTTGGTTAACCTTGCGGGCGAATATTGCTTCATAATGCCCGAAGCACCTTTAGCGCAGAGTACGCCTTTATTTAGCGGGTGATCAGGATTGCCTTGAATGTAACGTACTTCGCCATCTTTAACGGTTACTTTAATACCGCAACGACAGGCACACATATAACAAGTCGTCGTTTTTACTTCAACGCCTTCTGTTACATTAGGGGGGGTATTTACGATTGGAATAGTCTTCATTAGTACATTACTAGGTTCTAATTGATAGACGAATATAGTGCCTAATATTTTCTTATGAATCAAATAAAAATTATGAATGTCTAGATAGAAATTTAATAAATGTTATCTACAAAAAAAATTTAACTTTAATTATTAAGGCTTTGTAAGGTCTCTAATTAAAGGGTATCTCTATTAAATTAGACATTTCATCTGCTAGCTTACAAGCGATCATATTCTAGGCATGTCTCGAAGGGAATGGTTATTCCCTTTGCAAGAGTCATAACAACGAAGATGGTCGCTTGTAAGCTATCCCTACGGGGCTTAGCTAAAAAGACAGTCTCGTTGTTGTAACTTTTTGACAGGTCTAGACATGACTTCAACGTTACGCCTAGATGCTGACTTTTTGGCGTTGCCAGATGAATTGTTTAATTAATAGAGGTGCCTAAATAAAGAAAATATTTAAAAGCGAAACTAATTACGTAAAGCAACCCGTGTATTGCTGCGGCCACCACGGTATACCCATTCGATTAGCTTATCATGCGCGGGTAAACCTCTGTGCCGTGCTTTCGGGTCGTTATGCATAATTGCGATGGCGTAAGTTTTACCATTAGATGCTTTTACATAACCGGCAATACTGCGCACATCGCGAAGCGTTCCTGTTTTGAAAAAGCCTCTGCCACGTACGGGTGTTCCACGTAAACGACGTTTCATTGTGCCATCTATTCCGGCAATCGCGAGTGATTGCATTAACACATTTCTATAAGGGCTTTTATGTGCATCCACTAATAAATCACCAATATGTCGTGCGCTAATTCGTGCATGCCGGCTCAAGCCAGAACCATTTTCAATACGTAACTCAGGGAAGCGTAATCCACGTGAATTTAGCCATGCACTGACTGCATTTGCGCCTTTGCGAGGTGTGCCTTGTCCGCCAAAATATTTAGCACCAATGGTCAATAGTAATTGGCGCGCCATTACATTATTACTGTCTTTAGCAATGGCAGGCAATACTTGAGCGAGTGTGCGCGAATATGTTTTAAGTAATAGGCGAGAATTAGCAGGTGCGCGGCCCATTGCAAAACGAGCATTAAATGTGCCGCCAACATCGCGTTTCCACATGGATTTCATCGAGCCGTAAATCATTTCTGAAGGCTTACTTATCACGCGAGTGTAACTCCGTGTTCTACAGCGTGAAGAGAATGTACCGCTAAACGTCGCAATTACCTGTGCGCCACGATGGGAAATACCAATGCGTGGACGACACCCGCGTCGTGTTTTACGCATGCGGTTTACTATTTTTAAATTATGTGCCGGTGTTGAAGTACTAACATGAACACGTTTGCCTTTAGCTCTTACATGAAAAGTGCTAATACGTTCATTGTATAAAAGCGCATCGGGCTGAGCATTGTAAGCTGCAAATGTTTTGCCATCAAATGCGCCTGCATGCTGTCTTGGAATACTAAAGTGGCTGTTATCGAATACTACGCGACCTTTAATATTACGAATGCCTTTGGCACGAATACTCTTTAATACTTTGCGTAATTCGGCGGTATCAAACTCAGGTGAACCATAACCTTTAATAATAAGATCACCTTGAAGTGTGCCATTTTTCACATTGCCATGCGTGTAAATATCTAACGGCCAACGGTAATTAGGGCCTAATACGCCAAGTGCCGCGTAGGATGTAATCAGTTTCATAACTGATGCGGGTACGCGCGACACCGTGTCTTTATGCGCTAATAATGGTTTGGGTGAATTTACATCTTGCACGTAAGCACTCATACCGTATTCGCTTAAGCGCGCATTTCGTAATTTATGCTTAATCTCAAACGGTAAAGAATTGTAAACCGCAGGTAAATTGCGTGATCGGAAAGTGGCGTGGCTTTCTTTGGGCTTGCTTCCATGTTGCTGGCTTTGTGCTACTGGGCTTTTCCAAGGTTTAGCATTCGGTTTTTTATTTGCTTGTTGTTTTTTAAGTTGTGCCTGCTTAAACCGCCATTGGTATTGGGCGCGCGTTAATTGTTTAGGTGCTTTTGTTGGTGCTTGTTTTTTACGCGCAATCTGTGCTTTTTTTAGGGCTTGTTTTTGCGGAACAGCTTGATGTTTAGAGTGCGTTAGTTTTTTTGCTCTTTGCTGTGCTTCCCATTTCGCTTTCCATGCGGCACGTTGCCTATCTAATTTTGTAACAGGTCGTTTTTCAATAGGGCGCTTTTGTACAGGAGGACGTTGTTGATGTATTGGG
>DQUJ01000269.1 GCA_015662325.1 Leucothrix mucor
AGTTAAGGATATAAAAATGAAAAAATTACTATTGGTTACGTTCTAGCCTCAACACTCTTTACATTAAGCGCTTGTAGTACGATTGCTGGTGCAAGGTAAGATATTCAAGAGCAGGACAAGTGATCGAACGAGAAGCGTATAGAAGATAACGCATCGTTTAATTCTTCAGGCTGCAGGAAGGCTACGAACCTACCTACTAAATAGCCTTGATGATGAGCATTGAATAGCAAATGGATTTTTTCTGTATCTCTCCATTAGAAGAGGGTGTTGTAAAAGATAGTCACTCTGTAGGTTAGTGCTGAGGAACGAAGCCCAACGAGACACCATTTGTTGGGCTTCGCAAGCTTAGCGCTAACCTACAATGAGGCGTTTTCCATCTCTAGAAATGGGATATATAAGGTTTAAAATAAGTCCCTACCCTTCTTTCAAACAGGGAAACTAAATTTTAGTTTATGAGATGCTATTGCCCGAATTTTTAATGCAGCGTTGATGATTTAGCCACATAAAATGGCGTAATGTTTTCTACCATAAAGTTGCTAATGTCTTGATCATCTTGGTCGATTACATAAAAATCGACTACATCATGTACCATCAAATCTTCTAGTACAGAAATTTTCTTAATCGCAGTGTCGATGATTTTATCTAAACTGCCTTTGCCTTTAATGCCAACCATTAAATGCTCTTCATCGTCTTGGGCGGGTACATGTATCGTGCCGAGGTAGGCACTTTCTATATTTTTATGCTGGGCGAAGAATGTTGATAATACTTCTATAAATATTTCGGGTTGTTGTTCGGGTATTCCCAACAGAACTTCTGTTTCTTCGTCTAATAAATGTTCGCTGTTGACCATTAAATCAGTATCAAGTAATTCTGCAATATCTTCTGGCTCAAATTCCATACCAAATTCCGAATTAGGATTGAGTACCAGTGGCGCGCCCATCGTCATTTGAAACAAGGCTGCTGTGGGTAGTTCTAGATAAGGCTCATCCGTATCAATCGCTTGCTGTAACATTTGTAATGATGTGAAGAATGGGATAACGGGACTTTGATCTTCTTCTCTTTCCCAATGCTGAATGATTAGCGCTTGTTCATCTTCTAGGGTGAACTTGCCAGAATTATCGTCTTCTGGTTTGCCTAAAACGAAGACTTTGGCTTCCATTAACTCTTCATAGAATGTAGGTGCGTGGCTGTTATCAGCGGCGGCTTTATGTAGACTTTTTTCTAGATAATTTGAAGGTAATAGCATTTTGAAGAAGCTCTTTTATTTAATATAGCGCAATAATTATACAGCCTAAGGGGGATGTCAACTAGCCTCGGATTAAGCTCATTAGTTTTCTGTCAAACAGCGTTTAATTTGCTTCCCCATGGTCTTTAACCAATCGACGTAAGTATTTTTGTTGCTTGTAAAAGTGCGGGCTAATACATCTATTTCAACCGTTTTAATGTCCGGGATGTTTTCTGTTAGCACATTGACTCTTGCGGGGTTTAACCCAGTAGAAGAAAACAGACAATGGATATTTTTTGATTTAATTTGTTGTCGCACTGTGTGTAACGTCTTTGCGCCAACGGAAATACCTTCATGAAAATTAACCACCGTGGGTTTATTTAAAGAAAAGCTATGAGCAAAATATTGCCAAGAATCATGGAATACAATATACGGCGATGTTTGTAGTGGCTTTAGCTGTTGCTTTATTTGTGTGGTGCTAGCGGTAATTTTATTAATTAAATTATGCCGATTTTCTATGTAATGCATTTTGTTGTTTGGATCAATCTCACTTAAAGAAAGCGTTATCTGTTTTGCCATTGCGATGGCATTAGCGGGTGATGTCCAAATATGCATATCTAAGCTATGTGCGTTATGTTGCTCATCATGCTCCTGTTCTTTTGCATGCTGCTCTTTGTTGTGCTGTTCGAGCTTATGTTCAAGCTCGTGCTCGTCTTCGTCTTGATGTGATGAGTCGTGTGACGAGCTACCTGATGAACTATGCTTAGCACGATGGCTTTTAGATGATGGTAATAAATAAATCTCGGGCGCATCAGCCAATGAAAGAATGGATATATTTTTATTTTGCACCTGTGAAAAGGCAGGATTCAGCATCATTTCAAAATGATCATCAATACGAAAAATAATATCTGCCTTTTTGATTTTTCGAATATCCGAAGGCTTAAAACTGTAATGGTGTGGTGATGCAAAGTCGGGAATTAATTGCTGACTGCGCGAAGTATCTACACCATCAATAATGGCTAGCACTAATGCTTGAATTGGTTTGATTGTGGTTACAATCTGTAACTTATTGTCATCGGCATTGAGAGATAACATTCCAATCAATGAAAAAAACAGTACAATAGCGCGCATGTCAACCCAGCCTAAAGATGCCTCGCCAACCACACTTGCCTCATTGCAAGGTATTGGCTTAAGCTTTCATAAAAAACAGATTTTGCATGATATTAGCTTTGAATTGCAAGCAGATAAAATATTAACCTTGATTGGGCCAAACGGCGCAGGGAAATCTTCATTGGTGCGTATTTTGTTGGGGCTTCAACAATCCGACACTGGCAAGGTTTGGACAAAGCCTAATTTGCGCATTGGTTATGTGCCACAAAAAATTCATATTGATGCGTTAATGCCACTGACGGTTGAGCGATTTATACGTTTGGCGGGCAATGGAAAGATCCGAGAGTTGCTTGATAGGACACTAGAAACAACAGGCATTTCACATTTAAAAAATCAGAGTGTGCAGCAGTTATCAGGTGGCGAGTTTCAGCGTGTTTTACTCGCGCGCGCCTTAATAAATCAACCAGAATTGTTAGTGCTTGATGAACCCGCGCAGGGCGTAGATGTGATTGGGCAGGGTGAATTATACGAACTGATTGCCAATCTTAAAGAGGCGCATGGCTTCGGGGTGTTAATGATTTCGCATGATTTACACTTGGTCATGCAAAAAACAGATCAAGTGCTGTGCTTGAATCAGCATATTTGTTGTAGCGGACAACCCGAAGATGTGAGCCAGCATCCAGAGTATTTGCGCTTATTTGGCAATATTCCAGCAGAAGGTCTAGCGGTTTACACGCATCATCATAATCACTGTCACGACTTGCACGGCGATGTTATGGATGGCAGTGATTGTGGGCATGATGAACACAAGCACGACGAAAACAGGAATAACACGCATGGATGATTTCTTAATTCGTGCGTTATTAGCAGGCTTAGCCGTTGCGTTGATTGCTGGTCCACTGGGTGTTTTCATTGTGTGGCGAAGACTTGCCTACTTTGGCGATACACTCTCACATTCGGCGATTCTAGGTGTTGCACTGGGTTTTTTATTATCTATCAATATCAATATCGGTATTCTAATTTCAAGCCTGTTCGTAGCGGGTTTGTTAATTGCGTCGCAACGCCAAAAACAACTCGGTAGCGATACTATGCTGGGGATCATGTCGCATACGGCATTATCTTTAGGTTTGATCTTAATCAGCTTCGTACACGGCGTTAAGGTCGATATAAACGCATGGCTGTTCGGCGATATTCTATCCGTCGGTTGGCAAGATCTGTGGCTTATCGGCGCAGGTGTTGTGCTGGTGCTTGGCTTGTTAGCCTTTATCTGGAAGCCGTTGTTATCACTAACGGTACATGAAGAATTAGCGCGCGTAGAAGGCGTAAATGTCTCTTTAATCAGTGCAATCTATACATTGCTGATTGCTATTTTGGTCGCTATTTCTATGAAAATAGTCGGCGCATTGTTAATTACATCGTTATTAATTATTCCTGCGGCAACCGCACGGCAGTTTTCAAAAACGCCTGAACAAATGGCAGTGATAGCAGTTATTGCAGGAATATTTTCGGTAATACTGGGTTTAGGCGCATCTTTTCTTTGGGATACGCCAGCAGGACCTTCGATTGTGGTATCTGCTTCGGGCTTGTTTTTATTGAGTCAGATGTTTAAAAGATAAACTAACGAAAGATGATAACTTGATAGGTTGTTGTAGGTTGGTGCTGAGGAGCGAAGCCCAACATGGCGCTGTTTGTTGGGGTCCTCAAGCTCAGCACCAACCTACGATTTGTTCTTTTACAACACTCTTTTATTAGCTTACGTGGATAAAAGATGAATGCGTGAATGATTAAACAAACGGTATTGGATGATGCGCTTTCCAAGGATTAGGTCTCTGCCACCAACGCTGCGCCAAAGTCGCATACACTTCACGAAAATCAACCGTATGAATCATGTCGCCGTCGTATAATTTACTTGGGTCTAAGCTAGGCTGTTTGCCGTACATGCCGCCACGTACGCGACCACCAATGGCAAAGTGTGCTGCAGCAGAACCGTGATCTGTTCCGCCACTGTTATTTTGTGCTACACGGCGACCAAATTCAGAATAGGTTACAACGGTTACATTGTTCCATAATCCTGCTTTTTTCATCGCTTGGCTAAATGCGCTTAAACCACCACCCAGGTGATTCATTAAATTGTTGTGCTGATTAACCTGCCCCGCGTGCGTATCAAAGCCTTCTAGTGATACTTTATAAACAGGCGTATCCATGCCGTTTACAATCATTTGCGTGACTTGCTCTAGCTTTCGCCCGAAACGACTGTTAGGAAAACGCACCGATGAACGACGACCGTTGTAGGTACGCACGAGCTGTTGTGCCGTGGTATTAATGGTGTTTTGAATGTTTAACATATGTGCCAAAGATGCATTGCTGGCTTTATAGTGTTTTTTATTCAAATATTTTGTTTGTCTCAGGAAGGTTTTAGGATCTTCCATGGCAACGCCAGCACCATCTGGACCTGCTAAAGGACCAAGATCATTACCGCCTAGTACAATGCCATTTACCGCATTACGACGTGGTGGTAATACGCGCGTTAACCAGCCACGTATCTCGTTATTTCTAGTTGATGCGGTTTCCCAAATATCAATAGAGTGGAAGTGTGAACGACTCGGGCGCGAGTAACCGACACCTTGAATCCATGCCATATGCCCTTCTTTCCAAAGCGGTAACAACTGCTTTAAATAAGGATTCATTGCCATATCATTTTTTAACGGGATAGCATTTTTAACGCGTAGATTCGGACGTGCTTTATGGTAATTATCATCACGAAACGGAATTAATGTGTTTAAACCATCATTGCCACCTTTTAACTCAACCAGCACAACAATTTTATCGGGGCGATGCCCAGCTGCAAATACATCGGGAACCATTCCAGCCAAAGGCATAAGGCTGGAGTATTGTAAAAATTCACGTCTATTCATGGTATTCCTAGTAATGGTGTTTTTGGTTGATAGTATTAACTGGTTTCTTGTTAGTATTTTTTAGTTATTTAAGCTGAAATACGGGGTCAAGAATTAATGCCCGTACCATGCGTCTTTTACCCGGAGTAGTGGGCAAAGGTAATACAGGGGCAAGTGGCAATAGCCAGTCAACTACCTCTTTTCCACTTATATTAGGTAAATAAGATTGTACTTTGGCAGAAGCTCGGCTGTGTCTTGTCAGCTTTGTTAAAAGGGAGGTACGTACCAATAAAGTTTGCGTATCAATCCATGCTTTTCCGCCATCCCAGCCTTTAACGGTGGGTGGGTCAAATAAATCTTGACCCAGTAGCTGGGTGATATGGACTAATTCAGCATCGGGTAATTTAGGAAATGGCAATGCACGTAATGTGCCGACCACTAAATCAATCGGTGATTTTGTAAGAGTGCCTTTGTATTTCGCAGACCAAAAAGCATCACTATTTAAGACTTCAGATAATAATGTTTTTATATTGTAATTTGATTTACGAAAAACAACTCCCCACTGTCGAATAATACGTGGGTCTGGATGCGCATCAGAAATAAATTCTCGCCAAAATTTTTCGGCAATATATTCAGCAGTACGTGGTTTTTCTAAAATAATGTCGATGATTTGATCACCAGAGAATGAGCCACTACGCCCCATAAATTTAACACGTCTATTGTCATGTTTAGAGGCGGTGTAAGTATAAACACCACGGCTACGGTTTACCCCCCAGCCTGTAAACGCAATAGCAGCGGCTTTAACATCGGATTCGCTGTAATGGCCTCTGCCAATGGTGAATAATTCTAATAACTCACGCGCAAAGTTCTCGTTTGGACTGCCTTTAACATTATCATTACCATCAAGATAGATAAGCATTGCAGGGTCTCGTGCAATATCATGTAATAACGAACGGTAATTGCCCATTGCCCTGCGACGCAATAATTGGTTTTGTAAATACATCAACTTAGGTTGCTGTACTTTTTCTAATGATGATGTGAAATGGTTGTGCCAAAATAGCGTCATGTGTTCATTAACGGGTGCTTTAGTACGTAAAAGATGTAACATCCACCAGCGTTTTAAACGTACGCCTTCTATTTGCATCATTTTACGGGCGCGCTTTTTACCTAAGCCGCTTTGTGTACTCATGCGATTTACGTTTGCCCACGGCGTGAGTCTAGGTAGAGGTGGTGTTCGTAAAGAACCCGGTTTTAACAAGATATTAATAGCATCTCGTCTGCTTTTTCCTTCTAATCCCTTTATTCCCCCCAGCTCTTGACCTAACGCAGTTCGAGTCACTAGATGCCGTGTGTCTGAAAAATTGAGCCTTCCCATGTAAATTCCTATCTCTATCCCCTGTTGTCACACTTATAATTGAGCAATTAAAGTCATTATAGATGTAACAGGATTTTTATTGTTATTATTTTGATGGTTAGTTTTTATACAATACATGTTTGCGTATGAAGAGAGTCTGAATGAGCGAATTAACCTTTGGTCATTCTGACGAGCGGCGCATAAATTATACTAAATTCACCTTGATAATCAAGTGTCAGCTCTATGAAACCAGACAATAGTCAAGCCATAAAAACCCAAGATATTGATAACCTCGAGAAAGAGCTTTTTGATTTTTCTCAAAGATGGAGAGTGGAACAGTCGATAAGAACCAATAAATGGCGAAAAATGCTTCTTTCTGGTTTTGTAGCGACCTTATTAATAGGGTTTTTATTTCCTTTGTTTTGGTGGGTTGGCATCATGTTCATTGCATATTCGGCTGGATCATTATTTATGATCATTGATCAAGAAGCCAAAACAACGACGCAAATTCTTGAGCATAAAAACCAGTTAAAATTAGCACGATTACTGATTAAATATGATACGACTCTGTGATTGCTTAGGATCTAAAGCAAACCTTGTTTATAAGCACTTTGCACCGCAGCTGTTCTATTGCTCGCATCTAAAATGCGAAATATGTCATGTAAATGAGCCTTTACAGTATTTGCCGAAATACAAAGTTCGTGTGCGATTTGTTTGTTTAACAGCCCTTGGGATAACAATAGCAATACTTCCTGCTGTCTTGTGGTTACTTTTATTTGCGATGACTTGTTCTGCGGCTCTTGGTAAGGCATATATATATCACCGCCAAGCACCGTTTTTATAGCCGTTAATAGAACCCTGCTGTCACTCGTTTTTGATACGAAACCAGCAGCACCTCTGGATAGAGCAGTTCCCATTGCTGATGTTCCTTCTGTTGAGGAAATCATTAAAACAGGCGACTCTACATTTAATTTTTGTAGTTTTTCTAACAAAGAATAG
>DQUJ01000240.1 GCA_015662325.1 Leucothrix mucor
AGGCGATGCGATTGGCAAACTTGATGGTGATAGGATTCCAGGTGATGTGGTTTTCAAGCTTTATGATACCTATGGATTCCCATTAGATTTAACTGCTGATATTGCGCGTGAACAAGACCTAAAAGTAGATGAAGCGGGTTTTGAATCAGCAATGGAACAGCAACGTGAACGCGCCCGTGCCTCAGGCAAATTCGATACAGATTACACAGATAAACTGGATGTCAGTAGTGCCACTGACTTTAGTGGTTACGATAAGATTGAAGATGGTGCAAATATCGAAGCCATATTTGTTAAAGGTATAAAAGTTGATTCTTTAAAAGCAGGGGAACAGGCGCAATTAGTGTTAGCCAGTACACCATTTTATGCAGAATCGGGTGGTCCTGTTGGTGATACAGGTCAACTCGTTTCGGGTGATAATATTTTTGAGGTTCAAGATACTCAAAAACAAGGTGCCACATTTATCCATCACGGCGTAATGAAATCTGGTTCATTAAAAGAAAATGATACATTAACTGCACAAGTCGATGAACCACGTCGCCAAGCGATTGTATTAAATCATTCAGCAACGCATTTAATGCACAAAGCCCTGCGTGATATTTTAGGCGAACACGTCGAGCAAAAAGGCTCGCTGGTAGCCCCTGATTATTTACGTTTTGATTTCTCTCATTCCGATCCAATGACAAAAGATGAAATCGTCGAAGTTGAGAAAAGGGTAAATGCAGAAATCCGTAACAATGCCGAAGCGAAAGCAACCGTAACTAGTATGGATGAAGCCGTAAAACAAGGCGCAATGGCACTGTTTGGTGAAAAATACGGCGATGAAGTTCGGGTTGTAAATATCGGTTATTCCACTGAGCTATGTGGTGGCGTACACGTAAAACGCGCGGGCGATATTGGCTTGTTTAAAATCACCAGTGAATCGGGTGTTGCAGCTGGTGTTCGCCGTGTTGAAGCGGTAACAGGTGGCTATGCGATAGACTGGGTAGATGCGCGTTCTAAGCAATTAGAAAATGTCTCTAGTCTACTTAAATCTAATCCTAAAAATGTCGAAGAAAAAGTCACTCAGGTATTAGAAAAGTCGCGTTCACTTGAAAAAGAATTAACACAACTAAAGCAAAAACTCGCATCACAAGCAGGTTCTGATTTAGCATTGGATGCCGTAGAAATTGGCGGAATACAAGTGCTTGCAACTAATCTTGAAGGTGCAGACCCAAAATCATTACGCGATACTGTTGATCAATTAAAAAATAAGCTGGGTAAAGCCGCGGTGATTGTATCGACGGTTGTGGATGGCAAAGTTAGCTTAGTGGCGGGTGTAACGAAGGCTGAAACGGCACAATTAAAAGCGGGTGATTTACTCAAACACGTTGCTGAGCAGATTGATGGTAAGGGCGGCGGACGACCTGATATGGCACAAGGCGGTGGCAGTAATGCCGATGCTTTGCCAAGTGCATTATCATCAGTTGCAAAATGGGTGGAAGGTCAGTTGTCATGAGCAAGTCTGCTAATAAATTAATCGTACAAAAATATGGCGGAACATCCGTTGGTTCGCCAGAACGTATTCGTGAAGTTGCTAAACGTGTGGTGCGTTATCGCGAGCGCGGTGATTCAGTCGTGGTGGTTTTATCGGCAATGTCGGGCGAAACTAATAAATTGGTTAGCCTGATTAATGAGATGAATCCCGGCGGATCAGCGCGAGAAAAAGATGTCGTTCTATCCACGGGCGAGCAAGTCACCATTGGATTATTAAGCTTGGGGCTAGAAGCCTTAGGTTGCCCAGCGCGATCTTACACTGGCACACAGGCAAGACTGATGACAGACAGTGCTTTTAGTAAAGCACGAATCAGTAAAATCGACGGCACAAATATTCAAACCGATTTAGATTCAGGCAAAGTGGTGGTTGTCGCAGGCTTCCAAGGCGTTGATTGCGATGGCAATATCACAACATTGGGGCGTGGCGGATCAGATACCACAGCAGTGGCGTTAGCCGTGGCACTTAAGGCCGATGAATGCCAAATCTACACCGATGTCGATGGCGTTTACACCACCGACCCGCGGATGGTGCCAGA
Organism: Leucothrix mucor; assembly: GCA_015662325.1. Next base: position 2,070 of record DQUJ01000240.1, read on the forward strand.
AGCAAGGCATATTCCTAAATTAGCATTGGAAGAAATGCTAGAAATGGCAAGTCAGGGTTCTAAAGTACTACAAATTAGAGCCGTAGAATTTGCCCACAAATACAATATGCCGATTCGGGTCTTATCCAGTTTTGATGAAGGCGATGACGGAAAAAGTACGCTAGTAACGCGTGAGGAAGACATAATGGAAGAAGTATTAGTGCGCGGTGTCGCGTTTAATAAAGACGAAGCACAACTCACGATTACGGGCGTACCCGATCAGCCTGGTGTTGCGTTTAAAATACTTGGCTCAATTTCAGATGCCAATATTGAAATCGACATGATCGTGCAAAACATTGGTATAGATGGCACCACAGATTTCACCTTTACAGTGCATCGAAATGAGTACGAACAAGCGATGAAAATCTTAAACGAAACAGGCAAAAAGCTCGGGGCAAAAAACGTAAGTGGTGATGATAAAATAGCGAAAGTGTCTATCATCGGTGGCGGAATGCGCTCTCACGCGGGTGTTGCTACACAAATGTTTAAAGCATTAGCGGATGAAAACATCAACATTCATATGATTTCAACGTCTGAAATAAAAGTTTCAGTGGTTGTGGATGAGAAGTATTTAGAGCTGGCAGTGCGTAGTTTGCATGAAGCGTTTGAGTTGGATCAGGCATAAAAAAACCAGTCGTATAATGACTGGTAAATTAGTAATATGGCGCGCTGGGGAGGAATCGAACC
>DQUJ01000201.1 GCA_015662325.1 Leucothrix mucor
AAAACAGCCGCAAAGTTTGCTTAATAGAATTGCATTTTCATGCCAACCACTATTGTCATGTATTTGTTTGAAATTATATTTTTCTCTCATTGCTATTGCTGCACATAACAGTTTATTAGACAGACTCCGTCTATTCCTGACAAAGCCTACTTAAATGCCATCTTAAACGCCATTCCGAGCACGTCATCAATCATCGAGCCATCGTTATCTTTATCTAAAAACTGAGTAAGCAAACCACCGATGCCGCCGCCTGATTGTTGCTGTGTGGCTGCGCTATTGTCGCCAAACATCTTTTTGCCTAAGGATGCCATTACCATCGTAGCAACGACGGGTAGCATCTTTTTCAACAATGTTCCGCCAATGCCTGTTTTCTTTGCGGCTTCTTTCGTTACATGACGGCTCACGTCTTTATTGCCAAAGATATGACCTAAGATAGAATTGCCATCATCTCTATTTTGGTTACTACCGAGTAAATCAGGGCTGTCTAAATAACGAGAGTGATTACCTGTTTTTAGTGCATCTAAAATGCCGCCACGACCAATCTCGTTCTGAGCATGATGCCCTAAACCACGAGAGACGGAAGGTGCTAATGATGCAATCGCATCGCGCGCTTGTGCTTCGGAAACACCAAATTTATTGGCAAATTGAGTAATGGCAGAGGAATTTTGTTTGTCGAATAATAAGTCAGTGATATTCAAGAGTTTCTCCAAATAAGGATTGATAGTAATACCACTATAGTGCCTTCTAGTAGTTTCTACAACTGTATCAAGATATTTGCTAGAATTGTTGTTATCAACAATTCTAGTATAACCAAGTCTCTGCTTGTTTATGCCAAATTTTAGCCATAAAAAAGCCAGCTAAATTAATAAGCTGGCTTTTTTATTTTATAAATTGATAACTTTTCGATTACTTATCCGTCCTATTTTCGACAAAGATTTTATAATAGTTCAGGCAATTTTGCTGAACCACCATTCACTCCAACAGGAACTTCTGCCGCTTCTGTAGGATCTTCCGTTTCGCCTTTATTGCTATCAAAGCTCAACATCCAATCTAAATTATTACGTGATGTTGCATTTTCTAAGGCATTTTCTTTGGTGATTTTTCCGTTCTTATACAATTCAACTAATGATTGATCGAAACTGTGCATTCCATCTACCGCGCCTTTATCAATAATCTCTTTGATTTCTTGCATATTACCTTTTCGAATAACTTCAGCACAAAACGGCGTATTGATTAAAACCTCGGTTGCTAAGGCATAACGACCATTCACATCAGGAATTAATCGTTGTGCGACCACAGCACGTAGGTTTAACGATAAGTCCATTAGAACGCGCCCTTTTTGTTCTGACGGTAATAAATGAATTAATCGCTCAAGTGCTTGAATGGTGTTTGTTGCATGTAAGGTGCTTATAACAAGATGCCCTGTATCTGCAAAACCCATTGCGGCTTCAACTGTTTCGGTACTTCTAATCTCGCCGACCATTATTACATCGGGCGCTTCACGCATCGCTTCACGCATCGCGTTGCCATAAGATAAGGTATCAAAACCAACTTCTCGCTGACCAATAATAGATTTATCGTGGCTGAAGGTGAATTCAATTGGGTCTTCAATAGTCAGTATATGTCCCGCTTCACGTTCATTTCTATACTGAATGAGTGATGCCATAGACGTTGATTTACCGGCACCGGTAGAACCAACAAATAAGAACAAGCCTTCTTTTTTCATGACTTGTTTTTTCAAAATTTCGGGTAAACCTAATGCTTCTGGTGCCGCAATATCAGAACGAACATAACGAATAACCATTGATACTTCACTACGCTGAAAATACATATTCACGCGGAAACGACCTAATTCTCTCACCGAGAGACCTTTATTCATTTCCTTAGTTTCATGAAATTTATCCCATTCTTTGTCAGTGAGCATTTCTTTTACAAACGACGCAATAACGCCTGGTTTTAACTTGCTTTGCGTTAAATGCTCAAGATGCCCCATTATTTTTAATGAGGCATGCGCGCCAGTCGTTAAATAAAGATCAGATGCTTCTCTTTTAACCATTGCTTCTAGATAAGGAGTAATTTTCATTGTAGTAAATACTTTCCGTTTTTTATGACGCTATACAATATTGTATTCGTCAACTTATAATTTTTATTAAAATAACCCAGTATCACCATCGTCAACAACTTCCATCGCAAGCCCTTCTGTGCCTTTATAGAAATCATTCTTTTTAGCATGACGGCTATGTAATTTTAGTTGCAAACGTAGATCATTAACCGAATCCGCATTACGCATTCCTTCTTTAACAGAAATCATACGAGCATCAATTAAACGAAATAAGGCTTGGTCGAATGTACACATTCCCAAATTGTTCGATTTAGATATTAATTCTTTAATTCCCGGAACATCACCTTTAAATATCAGGTCTGCCATCATTGGCGTATTCATTAGAATTTCTACCGCGGGTAAACGACCATCATCATTAATTTTTCTAACAAGGCGTTGTGAAACAACTGCTTTTAAGTTTAATGAAAGATCCATTAACAACTGATTTCTACGTTCCTCTGGAAAGAAGTTAATAATACGATCAAGCGCTTGGTTAGTGCTGTTTGCGTGTAACGTGGTTAAACATAGATGACCCGTTTCTGCATAAGCTATTGCATATTCCATAGTCTCTCTATCACGTACCTCACCTAATAAAATAACGTCAGGTGCTTGTCGTAATGTGTTTTTAAGTGCGATGCCATAATCTTCTGTGTCCACGCCAACTTCACGTTGGGTAACAATACATTGATGATGATCGTGGGTAAATTCAATCGGGTCTTCTATAGTTACAATGTGTCCCTGACTGTTTTTATTACGTAAATCAATCATTGAAGCAAGCGTAGTCGATTTACCAGAACCAGTTGCACCCACCATAATCACAAGACCACGATTGGTCATTGAAATATCTTTTAATACTGGCGGCAAACCTAATTCTTTAAAATTTGGGATGTATTGTGGAATGTGTCGTAACACCATTCCACTTGCACCACGCTGGGTAAAAACATTAACACGAAAACGTGCCTTACCCGGTAGGCTTATGGAAAAATTACACTCCATATGCTCTTCAAATTCTTTAAGCTGGCGATCGTTCATAATCGAACGTACTAGCAAGCTAGCATTATCCCCTGCTAGTTTTTGATCAGCCAATGGAACAATAAGACCATCTGACTTAATTGAAGGAGCCGCACCAGCTGTTATAAAAAGGTCTGATCCATTTTTATCCAGCATTGCATGAAGCAACTGGTGGACATACGTGATTGCACTTTCTTTATCCATTTTTATTCTTCTTTTTTTAATTGATATTAATATAACTGTATTTTTTAAAGCGTTTGGTGCGCCGAAAACAAATTAGGATCTTTTGCTTTTTTAGCTGCAACTTCGCGTGTTACATGCCCTAATGTTACTAAGCGTTGTAAACTCTGATCCAATGTTTGCATGCCATCTTCTGCACCTGTCTGTAGTGCCGAATGCATTTGAGGAATCTTATTTTCTTTGATCATGTTTCGTACAGCACCTGTACCGATCAAAATTTCATGTGCCGCAACTCGTCCGCCACCGGTACGTTTCAGTAGCGTTTGTGAAATGATAGATTGTAATGAAGAGGCGATCATCGAGCGAACCATGTCTTTCTCTGCCGCTGGGAATACATCTACAATACGATCAATCGTTTTTGGCGCGCTGGTTGTATGCAATGTACCAAACACTAAATGGCCTGTTTCTGCCGCTGTTAATGCAAGACGGATTGTTTCTAAGTCTCGCATTTCGCCGACGAGGATAGTATCCGGATCTTCACGTAATGCAGAGCGTAATGCTTCATCAAAGCCTTGTGTATCACGATGTACTTCACGCTGGTTAACCAAACTCTTTTTGCTCTCGTGAACAAATTCTATCGGGTCTTCAATCGTTAAAATATGTTCATGTTGCGTTTCATTTTTGTAATCTATCATCGCTGCTAGCGTCGTTGATTTACCAGAACCTGTAGGGCCTGTAACTAATACCAAACCACGTGGTTGATCTGCAATTTTTTTGAATATAGAAGGTGCATCTAAATCTTCAAGCGTTAATACTTTACTTGGGATGGTACGAAATACAGCCGCCGCACCACGGTTTTGGTTAAATGCGTTTACACGAAAACGAGCCACACCAGGAATTTCGAACGAGAAATCTGTTTCCCAATGTTCTTCATAGGATTTACGCTGCTTATCATTCATGATGTCATACACCATGCTGTGAACTTCTTTGTGTTCTAATGAAGGCAGATTAACTCGGCGCATATCTCCGTCCACACGTATAATGGGTGGTTGTCCGGCAGATATATGTAAATCCGAGGCGTTATTTTTTACCGAGAAGGCAAGTAGTTGAGTAATATCCATAGTACTTAGTATCTATTTAGTTTTATTATTATTAATGATTCGAATTTTATTTTTATTATTCGTAATCGACTTTTACTATTCAAACAAACTTTATCATAGATGAATAAAATACGTGACAAGCTCCTGACAGTCGGTACAAAAATTAAGCAGTTTTCTGCAAAGTATGGGATTGGTAAATCTGGCGTTCAGTTATTGGCCGTGAGTAAACGACATCCCGCTGACTTAATCCGCGAAGCTTACCAAGCAGGACAAATTGCATTTGGTGAAAACTACGCACAAGAAATGCTAGATAAAGCGGCTCTTTTAAAAGATTTAGAGATTGAGTGGCATTTTATTGGCCCGCTACAATCCAATAAAACCAAAGGCATTGCCGAAACTGCTCATTGGGTGCACACCATAGAACGTTTAAAAATAGCCAAACGCCTTAATAGTCAACGACCGGATACGTTGCCACCGTTGAATATCTGCATCCAAATTAATATTGATGAAGAAGACACTAAATCAGGTATTCATCTTAAAGATTTAAATACGATTGCCGCTGAAATAAGCCAACTCAACAATTTACGCTTACGTGGCTTGATGGCAATCCCCGCGCCAGAAACTGATTTTTTAAAACAACGCCAATCATTTTCAAAAGTAAAACAGGCGTATGACGGTCTAATAGAACAAGGTTTTGTGCTTGATACGCTATCGATGGGAATGAGCAATGATATGGAAGCAGCAATTGCCGAAGGCGCCACAATTGTGCGCATTGGCACCGCTATTTTTGGCAAGCGTGATTAATGTGAATAATTTACCTATAATGAAATTATGACTACAAATAAAATAATTACCTTTATCGGTGCGGGCAATATGTCGCAAAGCTTAATCTCGGGGCTGATTCAAGATGAATCTAGTTTTGATATTCGAATCGCTGATCCTAACGAAAAACAGCTCAGTGGCTTTCAACAACAATGGCAACAGGTGAGCGCCTTTCAAGATAATAATAAGGCAATTACGAATGCCTCTATTATTGTGTTGGCTGTTAAACCTCAAATTATGGAAATGGTTTGCGGGTCTTTGTCGGACTTAAATAATGAAACGCTGGTGATTTCTATCGCCGCTGGCATTACCGAAAGTAATATAAATAAATGGCTAGGTGGCACGGATATAAAACGATTACCCATCGTGCGTTGTATGCCAAACACACCTGCGTTAGTCCAATCGGGCATGACAGGTTTATTCGCAAACAATCAAGTATCTGAAGAACAACGTAGCACAGCAGAAAGCATTCTTCGTGCAGTAGGGACAACTCTATGGTTTGATGAAGAACAAAAATTAAATGCCGTCACCGCTGTTTCTGGCAGTGGCCCTGCTTATTTCTTTCTGGTGATGGAGGCAATGCAACAAGCCGCCGAAAAAATGGGATTGGATGCAGAAGATACCCGACTATTAGTACTGCAAACTGCCTTTGGAGCAGCTAAACTAGCACTTGAAAGCGATGACGATGCAGCAACCTTGCGCCAAAAAGTAACATCAAAAGGTGGCACCACCGAAGCGGCAATTAATACGCTGGTTTCAGGTGGTTTAGTTGATTTATTTGATGATGCTTTAAATGCCGCAGAACAACGCTCTCAAGAATTGAGTCGTTCGTAAGTCAATCGTACAAAATAATTAATAGATTAATCTGGAGTTTTAACACACGTGAATACATTATCTGTAGGCTCACAAATAGCCGGTTTTTTAATCAGTGCCCTTTTTTCTGCCTATATTGGTGTTGTATTAATTCGTTTATTACTCGGTTTCGCGCGTGCTGATTTTCATAATCCTCTCTCTCAATTTATTGTGAAAATAACCAACCCCGTATTAATTCCAATGCGTCGATTTATTCCCGCCGTTGGCAAAATTGATAGCGCTGCCGTGTTACTCGCATTTGCTTTAACCGTTATTAAAGTTGCGTTACTAACGTTAGTTGGCTATTTCGCTATTAGCAACATACCGCAGCTCTTGTTATTTTCTTTGGGCGATTTTATTAAAACAATTATTTATATTTACATCGTCGCTTTAATTATTCAGGTAGTGATTAGTTGGATAGGCACAGCACAGGGGAATCCTTTTTTGCCCGTCATCAATAGCCTAACAAAACCTATTATTGATCCCATTCGTAGAATAGTGCCCACCGTGGGCATGATGGATTTTTCTGCATTTGTCGCAATTTTATTGCTTAATGTACTACTGATTATAGTGACTAATATTTTTAATCAATTATAAATATTTAGCAAACGTTAGAGGTTCTCTGATCAACTATTGCTAAATGAATAATAAAAATGACTTGATAAATCTTCCCTATGATTTTCTGGGTGAACTACACTTACAAAATAACAGTGTGAAATTACTACCTTATTAGGAGCAATAAATGATTTTTGAAGGACAATGCCTCACGGTCAAAAAGCTAGATAATGAGGGCGCTGAGCTAAATTTTGATCGCAATGATTTGCCCATCAATAAGCTTGACCAAAAAACCCTATCAGAATTTAAAGAGGCAATTACTGCTTTGGGCAATGATGCTTCTATCAAAGGTTTATTGATTACCAGTGCAAAAAAAGACTTTATTGTCGGCGCAGATATTACCGAATTTATCGGTTGGTTTGGTTTGCCAGAAAATGAGTTTGAGACACGTTTGCTTGATGTACATAAAACCTTTGCAATGATGGAGGACTTTCCCTTTCCCACTGTTTCTGCCATTAACGGTTTTGCATTAGGCGGTGGTTTCGAACTGCCCTTAAGTACCGATTACCGCATTATGACCACAAAATCTCGCGTTGGTCTGCCAGAAATCAATCTAGGCATTTTCCCCGGTTGGGGCGGTAGTTTTCGTCTGCCACGTTTGATCGGCTTAGATAATGCCTTTAAGTGGATAGCCACAGGCAAACCACAACGCCCTGATGATGCACTTAAAGAAGGCGCTGTTGATGCGGTTGTAGCACCTGATGATTTATATGATGCTGGCTTAACTTTATTAGCACGTTGTATATCGGGTGAAATGGATTACGAGGCAAGACGAGAAGAAAAACGTAACGGTATTAAGCTCAACCCAATAGAACAATTAATGTCGTTTGAAACGGCGCGCGGCATGATTTTAGGTAAAGCAGGGCCGCATTACCCTGCACCCAAAATTATGCTTAACGTAATGCAAAAACACGCCAATATGCACCGTGATGAAGCGATGCTAGTTGAGGTAAAAGGCTTTATAAAAGCAGCCAAAACAGAGGTCGCGGCAAACTTAGTCGGTCTATTCTTAAATGATCAAGCACTAAAACGCCAAGCGTCAAAAATGACCAAAATAGCATCTAAAGTTAAAACTGCTTCGGTATTAGGTGCAGGTGTTATGGGCGGTGGCATTGCTTATCAAAGTGCATTAAAAGGCACGCCGATTACAATGAAAGACATCAGTCAAGATGCACTAAAGCTAGGCATGAAAGAAGCCAAAAAACTGCTATTAAAACGCGTTAAGCGCGGCATTATGACCCAAGAAGTAATGATGGATACGCTATCCCGCATTAATACTACGCTGACTTATGGCGATGTTGCCAATACCGATATTGTCGTCGAAGCGGTGATTGAGAACGTTAAAATCAAAAAATCAGTGTTGGCGGAATTAGAAGATATTGTTAGCGATGACACTATTTTGGCATCCAATACGTCCACCATTTCAATCACCGAATTAGCTACCGCCACCAAAAATCCTGACCGTGTCTGTGGTATGCACTTTTTTAATCCTGTTCCGTTGATGCCATTAGTTGAAGTCATTCGTGGTGAAAAAACATCGGATGAAGCGATTGCAACAACCGTTGCTTACGCGCTTGCGATTGGCAAAAAACCGATTGTAGTTAATGATTGCCCCGGGTTTTTAGTCAATCGCGTGTTGTTTCCTTATCTTAACGCGTTTGAGAGATTGCTCAATGATGGCGCTGATTTTTTACATATTGATAAAGTCATGGAGGGCTTTGGTTGGCCGATGGGCCCTGCTTATTTATTAGATGTTGTCGGTTTAGATGTAGCTTGTCATGCTTCGGCTATTCTCGCCAAAGGATTCCCCGATCGTATGAAGCTGGATTTTAATACAGCAACCGAAGCGCTGTTTAATGAAAAGCGGCTCGGACAAAAATCCAGTAGTGGCTATTACCGTTACGAACCCGATAGACGCGGCAAGCCAAAAAAGATTGTCGATGAAGACAGCATTGCCTTAGTCAAAAAAGCATCCAGTGCGATTCATAATGCAGATGAGTTTAGCGATGATGAAATTATCGAACGAATGATGATTGCGCTTTGTTTAGAAGTGGTGCGTTGCTTAGAAGACAACATTGTAGATTCACCCGAAGCAGCAGATATGAGCCTAATTTGGGGCATTGGTTTTCCACCGTTTAGGGGCGGTGCATTACGTTATATTGATTCGATAGGCACAAGGGAATTTGTAGAAATGACGAATAAATATGCTGACTTAGGCGCTACTTATAAAATACCAAAGTTACTCGCTGATATGGCTTCAAACGACATTAACTTTTTTGGAGGCGAGTCATGAGTGCTCTAGGTAAAAAGTTAAACCCCAGAGATGCAGTAGTTGTTGACGGTGTAAGAACCCCCATGGGCCGTTCTAAAAATGGCATGTACCGCGTTACTCGTGCAGAAAATTTATCTGCACATTTAGTCGAAGCGTTGTTTGATCGCAACGAGGGTTTAGACCCTGCAAAAGTCGATGATGTGATTTGGGGTTGTACCTACCAAACGCTAGAACAAGGTTTTAATATTGCTAGAGTAATGGCGTTGCTCACCCGCTTACCACACGAAGTCCCTGCACAAACGGTCAACCGTCTATGCGGGTCTTCTATGCAAGCGATTCATACCGCCACGCAAGGCATACAATCGGGCAATGGTGATTTCTACATAATCGGTGGCGTTGAACACATGGGACATATCCCAATGACGCACGGCGTAGACCTTAACCCCAGCTTTGCAAAACACGCGGCAATGGCATCTAATATGATGGGTTTAACCGCTGAAATGTTAGCCGTACAACACGGCATAACGCGTGAGGCACAGGATGCGTTTGGCGCACGCTCACATCAGTTAGCACATGCCGCTTCAGAAGCAGGTAAATTTGATAATGAAATTATCGCTACACCCGGACACGATGCAGACGGCTTACCCCAAATGTGTAAAAAAGATGAAGTGATTCGCCCCGATACAACGGTAGAGACACTTGCAGGTTTACGCCCCGTATTTAATCCTAAAGGCGGAACCGTTACAGCAGGCACATCATCAGCACTTTCAGATGGCGCATCCGCAATGGTGATTATGTCGGCACAAGCCGCGCAAGATGCTGGTTTAACGCCCATAGCTAAAATTGTATCACTAGGATTAGCAGGAGTTGATCCAGCAATTATGGGTTATGGCCCAGTCCCTGCATCGCAAAAAGCATTGAAAAAAGCGGGATTGTCAGCAGCCGATATAGACGTATTTGAGTTAAACGAAGCCTTCGCCGCCCAATCACTTCCCGTACTAAAAGATTTAGGCATCATGGATGTAATGGACGACAAGGTGAATCTAAACGGTGGTGCGATTGCACTTGGACATCCACTGGGTTGTTCTGGTTCTCGTATCTCCACAACCTTG